>CAZFKD010000095.1:3913-11185 GCA_964519695.1 uncultured Spirochaetaceae bacterium | reverse complement strand
CCCCCTCGACGTCGAGCTCGGTCGCACGAAAATCCCCGGTCGTCGCTTCGAGCGCGGCGAGACCGAAGCGCCGGCTGCCCGCGGCGCCTGCGCTCTCGGGCCACCAGATCGCGACCAGCAGGGCGAGCGTCCGGCCGTCGATCCCCTCCGGATCCCCGACGAGCCCAGGCGTGACGACCTCGACGACCTCGCGCCGGACGAGCCGGCGACCGGTCATCGCCCTCGGATCCTCGACCTGCTCGCAGATGGCGACGCGATGCCCCAGCGCCGCCAGGCGCTTGATGTGGCCGTCCGCGGCATGCACGGGCACGCCGCACATCGGGATCGCGTCGGGCTTGCCCTTGTCGCGGGTCGTGAGGGCGATGTCGAGGAGCGGCGCCGCCAGCTCCGCATCCGCCAGGAACATCTCGTAGAAATCGCCCATGCGATAGAAGACGATCGCGTCCGGATGCTGGGACTTGATCTCGAGGAACTGCTGCATCATCGGCGTGGCGAGGGCGGCTACGCTCAATTCGAACCCTCCCGCCCGTGCCGTCCTCGAACGACCGCCCCGCGCCGCATCATTCGCCTAACCCTGTCCGAACCGGACGTTCCGGAGTGATTCGTCGGTCTCCGCGCGCACGCTGCCCGAGAGCGGCAGCGAGCGCAGCTGATGCAGCTCGCTCTCGAGCCGCGCGATGGTCGCGCGATGGCGCCGATTGAGGATCCGCTGCCTCAGCCAGGCGAACCCGACGACGAGCGTGCCGGAGAGTACGCCGAGACCCGCCGCTGCCGAGAGCGCCCACCAGAGCGCGACGCCGGGCAATCGGGCCCACACCAGGTCGACGTCGACCGGCCCGGCGTTGCCCGACCGGAACGACCAACCCACCCACAGCAGACCCAGCGCCATCGCCGAGACGATTCCGACTCGCACCCACTTCATCCGAATGCCTCTCCCCCCGAAGAAGCGCGCGAGCCTCAGCCGATCGCCGAGGCCGCCGACGTCTCGTCGTCCTCGTCGTCGTCGTCGGCCGAGACCTTCGGCGCGTCGTCGACCATCTCCTTCAACTCCTTGCCGACCTTGAAGAAGGGGGTGCGCTTCGCGGTGATGTGCACCGGATCGCCCGTCTTGGGATTCCGGCCGTCCCGCGCCTCGCGAATCTTCACCTGGAAGGAGCCGAATCCGCGAATCTCGATGCGATCGCCGGAGCGCAGCGCCTCGATCATCGCGTCGAAGATCGTGTTGACCACGACCTCGGTGTCCTTCTTCGAAATGTGCGGCGTCCGCCGCGCCACTTCCTCGATCAAACCGCTCTTCGTCATTCAGACCCCCGGAAGTCGAGCTCGCCGAAGCAGGCCGAAACGAAAAGGGGCGCCCGGGAATCCCGGGCGCCCCGTGGACTCACGAATCCGACTGATCCCGCTTCTGGGCCTGCAGCTTCTCCGCGAGCAGATCGCCGAGCGTCGTCGTCTGGCTCGACGACTGCTGAGCGGCCAGCTCGCGCAGCGCGGCCCGCTCCGCCTTGTCGTTCACCGCGCGGATCGACAGCGAGATCTTCCCCTCGTTCGGGTCGACCTTGACGACGAGCGCCGTCACCGAATCCCCGACCTTGAAAAGGTCGGCGGGATTGTCGACGCGCTGCGGGGCGAGCTCCGAGCTGTACACGAGGCCGTCGATGCCGTCCTCGAGTCGCACGAAGACACCGAAGTCGGTCACGCTGGTGACCGGGCCGGTGATCTCGCTGCCCACCTTGAACTTGCGCTGGATGTCGTCCCACGGATTCGGCAGCAGCTGCTTGATGCCGAGCGAGAACTTCTCGTTCTCCTTGTCGATCTTGAGGACGATCGCCTCGACGGTATCGCCCTTCTCGAAGCGCTCCGAGGGATGCTTGACCTGCTCCGTCCAGGAGATGTCCGAGACGTGGACGAGGCCGTCGATCCCCTCCTCGAGACCGACGAAGATCCCGAAGTTGGTGATGTTGCGGACCTGGCCCGAGACGCGCGTCCCGACCGGGTAGCGCTCCTCGATGACCGTCCAGGGATTCTCCTCGATCTGCTTCATGCCGAGCGAGATCTTGCGATCGCGCTCGTCGACGTCGAGGACGACCGCCTCGACCTGATCGCCGATGGAGACGACCTTCGACGGATGCTTGACCCGCTTGGTCCAGGACATCTCCGAGACGTGCACGAGGCCCTCGATGCCGGGCTCGAGCTCGATGAAGGCGCCGTAGTCCGTCAGCGAGACGACCTTGCCCTGGATCCGCATCCCGATGGGATACCGCATGCCCGCATCGATCCACGGATCGGGCTGGATCTGCTTGAGCCCGAGCGAGACGCGCTCGGCCTCGGCGTCGAACTTGAGCACCTTGACCTTGATCTCGTCACCGACCTGGAAGAGCTCCGACGGATGGTTGATCCGGCCCCACGACATGTCCGTGATGTGGAGCAGGCCGTCGATGCCGCCGAGATCGATGAACGCGCCGTAATCGGTCAGGTTCTTGATCACGCCGTCGAGGATCTGGCCCTCGGACAGCGATCCCAGCGTCGTCTCGCGCATCTTCTTGCGCTCGGTCTCGAGCAGCGCGCGCCGCGAGAGTACGATGTTGCCGCGGCGCTTGTTGAACTTGATGATCTTGAAGCTGGCCTTCTCGCCGAGCAGCGCTTCGAGATTGCGGACCGGTCGCAGATCGACCTGCGAGCCCGGAAGGAACGCCTTGACCCCGATGTCGACCGAGAGCCCGCCCTTGACGCGGGCGACGATCGTGCCTTCGACCGCGCGCTCCTGATCGAACGCGTTGCTGATCTCGTCCCAGACCTGCAGCCGCTCGGCCTTCTCCTTGGAGAGGATCAGCTGGCCGTCTTCGTTCTCGACCTCTTCGACGAGGACCTCGACTTCGTCGCCCACCTTGACGATGAGCGTGCCTTCCTCCGTCATGAACTCCCAGGCGGCGATCATGCCCTCGGACTTGAATCCGATGTCGACCTGGATCCACTCATCGTCGATCGAAAGGATGCGGCCCTTGGCGATCTCGCCTTCCTTGAAGGTGCGCTCGCTGCTGCCGAACAAGGCCGCAAAGCTGTCGCCCGCCGCCGATCCCGTGTTGGTTTCAGTCATCTCTGTTCTCGTTGGTTCCCGTCCGCGGGCCCGCGACTTGCGGCCCCGTCGATCCGGAAGATTTCGCTTCGGGGGACTCCGATGCAGGCCGAGAGGCGGCGCCGGACGCCACCTCCGCGAGCCGCTGCCGGGCCGTCTGAAGCAAGCGTTCGAGCGACTCCGAGTCGCCCTCCTCGAGCACCCGGGCGAGGCTCGCCAGGGATGCGGAGAAATGGTTGAGCGGGCCCGAGAGGGCCTTGCCGTTCAGGGAGAGGATCTCGCCCCAGAGCTCGGCGTCGCTCTGCGCGATGCGCGTGAAGTCGCGAAAGCCGCCGCCGGCGAGCTCGCCGACCCGCGTGGGCGCGCTGCGCAGGGCGTCGGCGAAGGCGAAGGCGACCAGATGCGGCAGATGGCTGACCCAGGCGACCTCTTCGTCGTGGGCTGCGGGCGATCGGCGCGTGACCCGGGCGCCGAGCGCGCGCCAGAACGATTCGATCCGCTCGACGGGCTCCGGATCCTGACCCGTACGCGGTGTCACGACGACCGACGCACCGACGAAGAGATCCGCTCGCGCATGCTCGGGACCCCGCAGATGACTGCCCGCCATCGGATGGGACCCGACGAATTCGACGCCGGCCGGCAGGAGCCCCGGCAGCAGCTCGACGACACTCGCCTTGACGCTGCCGACGTCGGTCATGAGGCATCCCGGCGCGAGCGCTCCCGCGATGTCCGCGACGACCCGACCCATCGAGCCGACCGGCGTTCCGAGCACGACGAGATCGGCGCCGACGACCGCTTCGGCCGGCGTCGCGACCGCGTCGACGAGCCCCGCCTCGAGCGCCCAGGCCAGCGGCCCCGGCCGCCGCGCCGCGCCGACGACCTCCCGCACGAGCCCGCGCGAACGGGCCGCCGCGGCGACGGAGCCGCCGAGCAGTCCGAGGCCGACGATCGCGAGCTTGCGAAAGCCGGGCGTGCTCATCGTGCCGCGCTCCCTCCCGAAGACCGCTTCGCGAGGACGCCCCCGAGCGCCTTGATGAAGCGCTCGTTCTCCTCCGGCAGGCCGATCGAAATGCGGACGTGATCCGCGAGTCCGAAGCCCTTCATCGGACGCACGATCACGCCCTGCGCGAGCAGCGATTCGTAGACGTCCGCGCCGGTCCGCGCGAGCAGGAAATTCGCGTCCGTCGGCCAGGTCTCGATCCCGAGTCGCCCGAGCTCGGTCGCCAGGTAGACGGCGCCCTGGGCGTTGATCTCGCGCGTACGCCGGTAGTGTTCGTCGTCGTCGAGCGCCGCGAGCGCCGCGACCTCGGCGAGGCGATTGACGTTGAAGGGATGCCGCGCCCGCTCGAGATAGCTCGCGAGCTCACGGTCGCAGATCCCGTAGCCGATCCGGATGCCGGCGAGGCCGTAGATCTTCGAGAAGGTCCGCAGGATCACCGTCCCCGGCCGCCGCGCCGTCAGCGCGATCGCATCCGGGAAGTCCGGCCGGCGCACGAACTCGAAGTAGGCCTCGTCGACCGCGAGCACGACATCGGCAGGCAGCGCCGCGACGAAGCGATCGAAGGCCTCGGCCCCGACGCTCGTCCCGGTCGGGTTGTTCGGGTTGCAGAGCATGACGACGCGCGTGCGCGGTCCGATCGCCGCGAGCATTGCGTCGAGGTCGTGGACGAGATCCCGCGTCAGCGGCACTGCAACCCCCGTCGCGCCCATGCCCTGGACGACGATCGGATACATGGCGAACGAGGGCCATGCGTAGACGACCTCGTCACCCTCGCCCATCAGCGTCTTGGCGATCAGCTCGAGGATCTCGTCCGCCCCCGCACCGAAGACGAGCCGATCACCCGCGACGCCGAGCTTCTTCGACAGCGCGGCGCGCAGCGCGAAGCTCGCTCCGTCGGGATAGCGGTGGATCTCGGCGGCGGCGGCGCGCATCGCCTCGACGGCGCGCGGCGAAGGCCCGAGCGGGTTCTCGTTCGAAGCGAGCTTGATCGATCCGCGGATCCCGAGCTCACGCTCGAGCTCCTCGATCGGCTTGCCCGGCACGTAGGGCGCGAGGCTCCGGATGTAGGGCTTGACGCGATCGGCGAGACTCATCTTCGCTCCAGGGCATCCGAGGATGCGGAGGGCTGCACGCCCGAGACGACTTCGAGAGCGCGCGGGAACGAGCCGAGGATCTTGTGCGAGGCCGAGACGCTCGCGGCCTCTTCGAGCGCGCGGCGGACGTTCGGGTCCTGCTGATGGCCTTCCATGTCGACGATGAAGATGTATTCCCAGGGCTTGCCCTTCATCGGGCGCGACTGCACGGCCGTCAGGTTGACGCCATGGCGCGCGAAGGGGCCGAGCAGATCGTGGAGCGCGCCGGCCTGATCGCGGCGGACGGTGAAGACCGCGCTCGTCAGATCCTGGCCCGAAGGCGCCGGCGTCTCGCGGCCGATCACGAGGAAGCGCGTCGTGTTGCCACGCTGGTCCTGGATGTTCGACGCGATCGGGACGAGATCGTAGACCTCGGCCGTGACCTCGGAGCCGATCGAGGCGACCTTCGCGTCGGCATGAGCGAGCTGGGCCGCCGCGGCGGTGCTCGTCGTCTCGACGGTCTCGACGCCAGGCAGATTCGTCTCGAGCCAGCGCCGACACTGGGCCAGCGGCTGCGGATGCGAGGCGACGCGCTGGATGTCCTCCATGCGGCCGCTGCGCGACATCAGGTGCTGCGCGATCTCGAGCTTGATCTCGCTGCAGATCGTGACGTCCGTCTCGACCAGGGCGTCGAAGGTCACGTTGATCGGCCCTTCGATCGTGTTCTCGACGGGGACGACGCCGAAATGCGTATCGCCGCGCTCGGTCGAGGTGAAGACGTCGCGCAGGGTCGTCGCGGGCACGAGATCGACCTGGGCGCCGAACTGACGGCTCGCGGCCTGGTGGCTGAAGGTGCCATCGGGGCCGAGGAACGCGACGCGCACGCGCTCCTCGAGCGAGCGGGTCGCGGAGATGATCTCGCGGAAGACGTGGGGGAGCGCTGCGCTCGGGAACGGCCCGGGATTGGCGGCGACGAGCGCCCGCACCAGATCGCGCTCGCGCGCGGCGACGTAGATCGGCCCGTTGCGTCCACCCTGCTTGAGCTCGCCGACCCGCTTCACGCAGCGAGCGCGCCGATTCAGCTGCTCGAGGATGGCGACGTCGATGGCGTCGATCTCGCGTCGCAGCCGCGCGAGCTCGTCGGCCATCTCGGGCGCCGGAGCGCTTGCGACCGGCGCGTCGTCCGATTTCCGGGGTTGCGGCATCACGATCGGCTCCGGTCGCCTGGGCAGGCGGTGCGCGGGTTCATCGACCACGCCCGGTCGCCCGGGAGCGCACGGGGAGCGGCCCCGGCGCGGCGTAGGATCGCTGAAGGCAGGCAGGCGGTTGGGTCCGGTCGGGCGATCCCCGCTCGGCCTTCGAGCGGATCCCCTCGACGCAGCGCGCGGGACGAAGCCGGGCGCGGACGGTCATCGGCGGCGGAAAACTGGCTAACCCCTTGAAAATGAAGCGGCATCGTATCGGAGGGGATCGGCCGTGGCAATTCCGGAAAGGCGGATTCCCCTCTGAAAGCAAGGGTTTAGTCGCGCCAGGCCTCGCGTGCGCCCGGGCGCGTGCCCGGCCCGGCATCGCCTCGCTAAGTGCTTGAATTCCGTCGCATTTTCGCGGATGGGGCATCAAGTCCACAGGCCCACGGGACGATACGAGCCCCGAACCCGAACCCGAACGCGCGAGGCGCGAGGCGCGATGGCCAGGACCCTCCCCCCGTCCGACGAGAATCCGGGCATGTCGGTCGAGCATCCGACCGCGTCGTTCAATAGCGTCTCGACCCGGATCATCGCGTGCGTCTTCGTGGCCACCGTGCTCTCGACCGCCATCGTGAGCGCCCTCTGCATCCGCGCGATCCATACGGACCTCGCGGGCCGGATCGTCGTCGGATTCTCCGCCCTCGCACAGGACCGGGTCGATGCCTGGACAACGCGGCGAGCCGAGCTCGCCGCGCTCGTGACGGCGCAAACCACGGTCGGATCGCCCTGGCAGGCGGCGCTCGCCCGGGCTCGCGCCGACGTCGATGCCCGCACCGCGCTCGGCTGGCAATCCGCCGACGCTCCCAACCCGGGCGCGCTCTCGCTCGATGCCCTGCTCGCCGGCGAGCTGCCGCCCCCGCCGACTGCCCTGGCCGAACG
>CAZFKD010000095.1:2160-3903 GCA_964519695.1 uncultured Spirochaetaceae bacterium | reverse complement strand
CGAACGCTTCGAGGTCTTCTTCTTCGGTCATCCCGACGCGCTCGCCGCGTCGGCCGATGGCTGCATCTCGATCGAGGCCGACGTGCCTGCCGAATCCGGCGGCACGCTCGGGCGGCTGCTCGGCTGCGTCGCTCGGGACGAACTCGTCGCCCTCCTGCTGCCCGGACGGGACGTCCCGATCTCGACGCGAGTCCTCGTCGCGAACCTGCACGGCACCGTGCTGACCGCTGCCGGCCCCGGCGCACCGACGCGCCTCGCCGACACGATCCCGATCCCCGATCTGATCCGTCGTGGCTCGCGTTCCCTCAGCGACTATTCCGACGCCACGGGGCGCGCCCTCGTCGGTCTGGCGATCCCACTCGGCCGCACCGGCTGGTTCCTGGCGGTCGAGACCGAGCATGCACGCGCGTTCGACCGGGCGATCGAGGTGACGCGCACGATCTTCATCGTCGCCGTCGTCGTGGTGGCCCTCTTCAGCCTGCTGGCCTACAAGGTCACCGCGGCGATCATGGAGCCGATCCACGCCCTCTCGAGCGGCGCGCAGCGCATCCTCGACGGCCACATCGACCACCAGATCCCGCTGCCGGCGATCCACGACGACGAGCTCGGACTGCTGACCCGGACCTTCAACGCGATGATGCAGAAGCTCCGCAGCAATCAGATCGAGATCGAGCGTGACCGCGTCCGCCTCGCCGAGAAGAACGAGGAGCTCCAGAGCGCCAACGAGATCCTGAACCAGCTCTCGATCACCGACGGCCTGACGAAGCTCCACAACCACCGCTATTTCCAGGACCACTTGACGCGCGAGATCAAGCGCGTGTCCCGCACGAATGCTCCGCTCTCCCTGATCCTCGTCGACATCGACGATTTCAAGCAGCTGAACGACACCTTCGGCCACGCCGCAGGCGACGAAGTCCTCATCAGCCTCGCCTCGATCATGAACGAGAACGCCCGCGAATCGGATCTGATCGCGCGCTACGGCGGCGAAGAATTCGTGATCCTCATGCCGAACACCGACCTCGCGGGCGCGGTCCATCTCGCGGAGAAGATCCGGATGGCGGTCGAGTCGACGCGGCTCATCATCGGCGACCGCATGAAGCCCACCGACGTCACCATCTCGCTCGGCGTCGCGCTCTACAAGGGCAATCGGCGCGAGTTCTTCGCCGAAGCCGACCGGGCTCTCTATCGCGCGAAGGGCGCCGGCAAGAACTGCGTGATCATCGCCGGCTCCGACGATGCGCCCGCCCTCTCCTGAAAAGCCGCGAATGAGCCGCTTTCGCCGCGGCGCTCGCGACGACGGGCCATCCGCGGCGTCGATCCGACTTCCCGCTGCCCGCGAGCGCACTTGAGCTCGACCGACCCGTCCGCGAGACTCCCGCCATGACCTGCATCGTGGGACTCACCGGCGGTATCGGATCGGGCAAGAGCACCGTCACACGGATCCTCGCGGAGCTCGGTGCGACGACGATCGACGCGGACGCGATCGTTCACGAGCTTCAGGCCCCGGGCCAGCCGATGTTGCAGGCGCTCGCCGCCGCTTTCGGGAAGGAGATCCTGACGGCCGACGGTGCCCTCGATCGCAAAGCGCTCGGCGCGATCGTGTTTCGCGACGCGCAGGCCCGGGCGCGGCTCGGGGAGATCGTCCACGCGCCCGTGATCGGCGAGATGATGCGCCGCGCGAAGGCCGCGCGGGATCGCGGGGATCCGCTCGTCGTGCTCGACATTCCGCTGCTCTTCGAGGGC
>CAZFKD010000095.1:0-2150 GCA_964519695.1 uncultured Spirochaetaceae bacterium | reverse complement strand
CGCGTCTCCGGCCGCGGCAGCGGCGCCCTCATGCATTTCGATGCGACGATCTGCGTCTGGGTCGACGAAGCGGTCCAGCTCGCCCGAACGATGGCCCGCGACGGCTGCGACGAGGGCGAAGCGAGGCGCCGGATGGCGGCCCAGCTCCCGATCGACGAGAAGCGCGCGCTGGCCGATCACGTGATCGACAACTCCGGCACGCCCGAGCAGACGCGCACTCAGGTCGAGGACCTCGTCTGGCGCCTCACGAACGGCCGGCTCGGCTCCGGCGGCTCGGCCGCCCCCGCCTGATCAGCCGGCTTCCCGTTCGCGCTGCGCGGGCTCGCGGAGCGGCGCCTTCAGCTCGGCGATGAAGTATGCGACGTCGTCGATCGCCGCCGTCTTCGAGGCGGCGCGCTCGATCCGATCGACGATGGCGCTGCCGACCACGACGCCGTCCGCATAGCGCCCGATGCGCTCCGCCTGCTCCGCCGTCGAGACGCCGAAGCCGACGCAGACGGGCATGTCGGACAGCGACTTCGCGTAGCGGACTTTGCCCTCGATGCCCTGCGCGAGCGTCGTCCGCGCGCCGGTCACGCCCTGGAGCGAGACGGCATAGAGAAATCCCCGGGTCTCGCGCACGAGGTAGGCGAGGCGTTCGAGCGGGGTCGTCGGTGCCGCGAGCAGGATGGGATCGATCCCGAGCGCACGGCAGGGATCGAGCCAGGGCTTCCCGTCCTCGGGCGGGAGGTCCGGGATGATGATGCCGTCGACTCCGACCTGGGCGGCGGCGCTCGCGAACGCGCCCGCCCCCATCGCGTGGATCGGATTCGCGTACCCCATCAGGACGAGTGGCTGCTCGACCCGGGCGCGCAGCCGATCGACGAGGCGCAGGATCGCTCGCAGGCTCGTGCCGCGCGCGAGTGCTCGGCTGCTCGAGCGCTGGATCGTCGGACCCTCGGCCGTCGGATCCGAGAACGGGACGCCGAGCTCGATGAGATCGGCGCCCGCCTCCGCCATCGCGAGCACGAGCGTCTCCGTCGTCTCGAGATCCGGATCCCCCGCCGTCAGGAACGGGATCAGCGCGCGCTCGCCCCTGCGCCGCAGCGCGTCGAACCGGGCGGCGATACGCCCCGGACCCGCAGCCATCGGCTCTGCGTTCTTCGAAGCGGGCCGGCCGGCCGCATCGCTCTGGCGCCCGGAGGGATCTCCCATGCTAGTGGGCTCCCCGCTTGCCGGCGGCGAGGATCTTGCGGACCTCGTCGACGTCCTTGTCTCCGCGGCCCGAAACGTTCACGACGATGATCCGGTCGCGCTCGAGGGTGGGCGCGAGACGAAGCACGTGGGCGACGGCATGCGCGCTCTCGAGGGCGGGAATGATGCCCTCGCTCCGGGAGAGCCGCTGGAAGGCCTCGATCGCCTCGTCGTCGGTCGCGACGACGTACTCCGCGCGGCCGATCTCCTTGAGATAGGCGTGCTCCGGACCGACGCCCGGATAGTCGAGTCCCGCCGAGACCGAATGGGCCGGGAAGATCTGGCCGTCGTCGTCGGAGAGCAAGAGCGTGCGCTTGCCATGAAAGATGCCCGGCACGCCCACCGCCAGCGTCGCGCCATGGCGACCGGAGTTGAGCCCCTCGCCGCCCGGCTCGACGCCGACGAGGCGAACGCCCTCGTCCTCGACGAACGGGTGGAACATTCCGATCGCGTTCGAGCCGCCGCCGACGCAGGCGACGAGCACGTCGGGCAGCCGGCCCTCCGCCTTCAGGATCTGCTCCTTCGTCTCGAGCCCGATCACGCGCTGGAAGTTCCGCACGAGCGTCGGATAGGGATGCGGTCCCATCACCGAGCCGATGCAGTAGTAGGTCGACTCGACGTTCGTCACCCAGTCGCGCATCGCCTCGTTGATCGCGTCCTTGAGCGTCTGGGAGCCGCTCGTCACCGGGGTGCAGCGCGCGCCCAGCAGCTCCATGCGGAAGACGTTCAGCGCCTGCCGGCGGACGTCCTCGGCGCCCATGTAGATCTCGCACTCGAGGCCGAGCAGCGCCGCCGCCGTCGCCGAGGCGACGCCGTGCTGGCCCGCCCCGGTCTCGGCGATGATGCGCTGCTTGCCCATGTAGCGGGCGAGCAGGCCCTGACCGCTCGATCGAGCCCGAGCGAGGGCTCCGCGGACC
>CAZFKD010000094.1:2271-11314 GCA_964519695.1 uncultured Spirochaetaceae bacterium | reverse complement strand
CCTCGACGATGTTGCCACTGCCCGCCTCGCCCTTCGTGCGGATCATCGCCGCCCCCTCGCCGATCCGGCGCAGCGCCTCGCCGAGATTGCGCGCGCCGCAGACGAAGGGGACGCGGTAGTCGTGTTTCGCGATGTGGTGCTCGTCGTCGGCCGGCGTCAGCACCTCGCTCTCGTCGATGAAGTCGACGCCGAGCGCCTCGAGCACGCGCGCCTCCTGGATGTGACCGATGCGGACCTTCGCCATCACCGGGATCGAGACCGAGCGCTGGATCCGCTCGATCATGTCGACGGCGCTCATGCGCGCGACACCGCCGTCGCGCCGGATGTCCGCCGGCACCCGCTCGAGCGCCATCACCGCGCACGCCCCCGAGTCCTCGGCGATCTTCGCCTGCTCGGCATCGGTGACGTCCATGATCACGCCGTTCTTCATCATCTCGGCGAGGCCTACCTTCAGCTGGAAGGCGTCCGCCCCCCGCCGCAGGCCCGTGCCGTTCTTCGCCGCTCCACCCTTGCCCACCGATGCCTTCGCCATTTCGTGCCTCCTGGCCTTCTTGCCTGAATCGATGCCTGAATCGATGCCTGAAACCGTCCCCGAGATCCGGATCTCAGAGATACATCCCGGCCGTCCGCCCGGCGCCGGGCGCGCGCGCCGCGCGTGTGCGAACGACCCTTCCGAGCGCGGCGACGCCGCGCGCGATCTCGCTCTCGTCGACCGCCGCCACCGATAGCCGCATTCCGCGCGACGGACGGGCGTCGGGCATGAAGAGCGTGCCCGGCGAGAAGACGACCCCGGCCCGCGCCGCGTCGGAGAGCAGATCACGCGTATCCACCTCGAAGGGCAGCTCGACCCAGCGCTGATAGCCGCCTTCGGGCTCGGTCCAGGTCGTGCCCGGCGGCATGTGCTCCGCGAGGGCCTTCGCGAGCGCCGCATGACGCGAGGCGAGCACGCGGCGGATCCGCCCGAGATGCCGGTCGTAGCTGCCGGACTCGACGAAGCGGGCGAGCCCCGCCTGGAACGCCCGGGCATCCGAGAGATCCGTCGCGTGCTTCAGGGCGACGAGTCCCTCGAGCGCGCGACCACGGGCCGCGAGCGAACCGACGCGCACGCCGGGGAAGAGCGACTTCGAGAACGAGAACAGCTGGACGACGAGGCCGACCGTGTCGAGGGCCGCGAGCGGCGCCACGTCCTGTCCCGTGAAGCGCAGGTCGAGCTCGAATCCGTCCTCGATGATCGGCACGCCATGGCGCGCCGCGATCTCGAGGATCTCGCGCCGGCGCCCGAGCGGAGTGGTCGTGCCGAGCGGATTGTGGAACGACGGGATCGTGTAGAAGACCTTGACCTCGGGGCGGGCGAGCGCGCGATCCAGCGCTTCGGGATCGACGCCATCGGCATCCATCTCGACGCCCACGGCGCCGAGTCCATGGCCCGCGAGGGCCGACAGCACGTTCGCGTAGGTCGGCACCTCGACGGCGACCTGATCGCCTGGCTGCGTGAAGAGGCGGAGCGCGAGCGAGATCCCCTGGCTCGCGCCGTGGCAGAGCACCAGCTCCTCGGGCGCGACGGCGATCCCGTAGCGGCGGAAGCGTTCGGCCATCGCGCGGCGCAGATGCGGATCGCCTTCCGGCGAGGCGTAGGAGAAGAGCGCGGCGCCATCCTCATCGAGCGCCGCTTCGAGACAGGCCCGGAATTCGTCGATCGGATAGAGGCGCGGGTCGGGAACGAGGCGATGGAGGCCGACGACGTCTTCTCCGCTCGCATAACGCGGACGCGAGTTTTCTAGAGCGATCAGCCGCTCGACGGTCGCGGCGAGCGCGAGCTCACGACCGGGGCGGCGCCCGGCAGCGCCGTCATCGGAAACCGCGCGGAGCGCGCGCACGAAGGTCCCGGAACCGACCCGGGCCTCGACGAATCCGGCCTGGCCGAGCTGCTCGTAGGCGAGCGCGACCGTATCGCGATGGAGACCGAGCTCCGCGGCGAGCGACCGGATGGCGGGGAGCCGCTCGCCGGGGGAGCGGCGGCCGATCTCGATCTCCGCCTGAATCTGGGCCGCGATCTGGAGGTAGGCGGGCGCGTCCGACGCGGGATCGATGCGAAGCCGATGCGGAAGTCCGGTCGAAGCCATGGGCGGCAGAATATCAGCCGGACAATCGAATGCCATGGCAGATTGTCCGGTCTATAAGGCAGAAATTCGGCCTGACAATTTGGAATCGACCGATCAGGCCGCGGCGTTGAAGCGGTCCATCGCAACCAGGAGGCCATCGCGCAGGACACACTCGACCGCGTCGACCGCCCGCTCGACCGCATCCGGCAGGACGCCGGCCTCCTCCTCGGGCAGGAAAGGCTCGAGCACCCAGTCGACGACGGCCGATCGCTCGCCGGGATGGCCGATCCCGAACCGCAGCCGGGGGATGGCAGTCGTCCCGAGCGCCCGGACGAGATCCGCCATGCCCCGATGGCCGCCGGCGCCGCCGCCGTGCCGGAGCCGGAGTCGACCCGTCGGCAGATCGAGATCGTCGTAGACGACGAGCAGGTCCCGCTCGGGGAGCAGGTGCGGCCAGCCGGCCAGCGCGGCCTGCACGCTCTCGCCCGATCGGTTCATGAACGTCGTCGGCTCGAGCAGGGCGCAGTCGATTCCCGCGATCACGACCCGCGCCAGCCGCCCCGACAGCGCATCGAAGGGCGCGAGCAGGGCCCGGTAGCGGGTCGCGAGCCGCTCGACGACCCGGAACCCGATGTTATGCCGCGTCGGCGCGTAGCGCGCGCCCGGATTGCCGAGCCCGACGACCAGACGCGCCGGAGCCGGCGCCCCGGATTCCGGCGGGACGACGGGGCCCGACCCGGCCCGAGCCGCGGAGCCGCTCAGCTCTCGCTCTTCGCCGAGGCAGCCGCCGCATCGCCCGCGCCCGCGCTCGCCGCTGCAGCCTCGTCTCGCAGACCGCGCGGAATCAGGACCGTCGCGACCGTCAGCTCGGGATCCGACTGGACGTCGATTCCTGCTGGAATCGTCAGATCCGCGACGTGTAGCGTCGCACCGAGATCCATGCCGCTGACGTCGACCTCGATCGAGTCCGGAATCGCGTTCGGCAGGCAGATCAGATCGAGCTCGCGCAGCTGCTGATCGAGCACGCCGCCGTTGACGACACCGATCGGCGTCCCCGTCAGGTGGATCGGCACCTCGATCTCGATCTTGCTCGTGAGATCGACCTCGTAGAAGTCCACGTGCGTGATGCGGCCGCGCACCGGCTCCCGCTGCAGCTCCTTCGCGATCACCGTCCGACCCGAGACGGCCGCATGACCCGCCAGATCGATCAGCGTATTGACGCCGCTGTGGCTGGTCGCGAGCAGCCGCTCGAACTTGGCGACGTCGAACGAGATCGGCGTCGCACCGCGCCCGCCGCCGTAGACGATGCCGGGGACGAGCCCCTGCTGCCGAAGTCGGCGCGCAGCGCCCTTGCCCGTGGTCTCCCGCGATTCGACTGCGAACGTCACGTCACCCATGATCTCGACTCCTGGCGCTCGCCGTCCCTTGCGCGGGACGGCGGTTCGATTTCGGGTCCAGACCAGCCTGGACGCGTTCTTCGATCATCGACCGGCGAGCCGGCCGATGATCGAAGGGGAAAAGTTTCAGAAGAGCGAGCTGACGCTCTCCTCGTTGTTGATCCGGCGGATCGCCTCGCCGATCGGACCGGCGACCGAGACGACGTGGAGCTTGCCCGACTCGGCCGCGTCGGCCCGCAGCGGAATCGTGTCGGTCACGATCACCTGCTGCAGCGGCGACTCGCTGATGCGCTTGACCGCCGGCCACGACAGGACCGGATGCGTGATGGCCGCATGAACCGACTTCGCGCCGGCGTCCATCAGGCTGCGCGCGGCTTCGGTCAGGGTTCCGGCGGTGTCGACCATGTCGTCGACGATGACGCAGGTCTGGTCCCGGACGTCGCCGATGATGTGCATGACCTCGGCGACGTTGGCGACCTCGCGCCGCTTGTCGATGATGGCTAGACGCGCCGACAGCCGCTTCGCGTAGGAGCGCGCGCGCTCGGTGCCGCCCGCGTCCGGCGAGATGACGGTCACGTCGCTCCCGATCTTGCGCTCGATCGCGTCGAGCATGAGCCGGGTCGCGTAGAGGTTGTCGACGGGGATGTCGAAGAAGCCCTGGATCTGGCCGGAGTGCAGGTCCATGCAGAGGATGCGGTGGGCACCGGCGGTCTGGATCAGGTCGGCGACGAGCTTGGCCGTGATCGGGACCCGCGGGCGGACCTTGCGATCCTGGCGCGCATAGCCGTAGTAGGGTACGACGGCGGTGATCCGGCGGGCCGACGCGCGCTTCAGCGCGTCGATCATGATCAACAGCTCCATCAGGTTGCTGTTCTGCGGCGCGCAGGTCGACTGGAGCACGAAGCAGTCGAGGCCACGGACGTTCTCGCCGATCTCGACCGCACACTCGCCGTCGGAGAAGCTCCCGACCTCGGCCCGTCCGAGGTCGACGTCGAGATAGCGGGCGACGGAGCGCGCCAGCGCAACGTTCGCGTTGCCACTGAAGAGCTTGAGATCCTGCATGTCGCTGCCTTTCCCGTCCCGACCGTTCCGTCCGCTCGCCCCGGCGCGCATCGACCCCTCGGCCGCCCCGTCTTGCCCACTGCCCTTCGAGGAGGGGTCGCTCATCTCTGCCCCCTCTCCCCTTCGATCTCTTCGACCTTCTCGATCTTTTCGATCTTTTCGATCTTTTCGATCTCTTCGATCCCGCCGGTCCCTTCGCCCCGCGCCGCAGCGCGTCGAGCCCGCGCAACCGCGACCGCTTCCCCGCGGAGGACCGCGACCCGAAACCTGGTTGGGGCGGTAGGATTCGAACCTACAGATGGCGGCTCCAAAGGCCGCTGCCTTAACCGTTTGGCGACGCCCCAAGAAACCCTTCGGCGCGGAGCAGACCCGGCGCCGATCAACGCGCTTCACGAAGTCGCCCCGCGACTTCAGCTTCGAACCCGCCGTCGATCCCCGGGCCCGCCGATTCCTTGCGGATCGATCACAACGGATCGATCACATCGTCGATCGGGCCGATTTCGCCCGGCATGCCCGCCAGCACCCGCGACACCCGCACCCAGCAGCGCGGCGCCATCGCTTCGCTCGCGCCCGCACCCGTCACTCCGCTCGCTCCGCCCCGCTCGCCGCGGGACCCGATCACGGCCCCCGCGTACCGCTGCTCTTCATCTTCCAGGCGCCAGCGATCCGCCGCCGCGCGTGCAGCCCGCTCCGACGGGAACACACCGAAAACCGTCGCACCGCTGCCCGTCATGCTGACCGCGCTCGCGCCGAGGCCTCCCAGCCGATCCGCGATTCGGACGAGGGACGGACAGAGCGCGCGCGCAGCAGGCTCCAGATCATTGATGAGGAGGTCCCGGAGGGCGGGGCCGACGTCTCGAGAATCCCGGGTCGCGCTCAAAAGCGCCCGCATCGTAGAGCCCGGCGTGTTCTTCGTCAACGCGCCGGAGAGCTCGTCGGCTCGCCGATAGACGTCGGCCGTTGCAAGGGTTTTCCCCGGATTCACGAGCACCACGTCGAGCGCCGGGACCCCGTCGATGGGCTCGACCTGCTCCCCGATGCCCGTGACCCGCGCCGGCCGCGGATCGAGAAAGAACGGCACGTCCGCGCCGAGCTCGAGGGCCCACCGGGCGAGCACCTCCGGTCCTGGATCGAGCCCCGAGAGCTCGACCAGGCCGCGCAGGACCGCAGCCGCATCGCTCGAGCCGCCGCCCAGTCCGGCGCCGGCGGGGATCGCCTTGGCGAGGCGGAGGGTGATCCGCGCCCGCAAGCCCGACCGCTCGCAGAAGAGACGGGCGGCGCGGTGGACCAGATTGTCCGGTCCGGAGGGAATCTGATGGAGCGGCGCGGGAAGCTCGGGGTCGAGCGGCGGCCCGCATTCGAGCCGGATCCCCTCGCCCTCCGGCTCGAGCTCGACCTGGACCTCGTCATAGAGGGCGATCGGAGCGAAGACGCTTTCCAGCAGGTGGTACCCGTCTGCGCGACGCCCGACGATCGAAAGCCCGAGGTTCAGCTTGGCCGGCGCGAGCCGCCGGACCCGCCGGGTCACCGGGCCAGCTCGATGAATCGCATGCGCAGGTCGTAGAGGAGCGAGTCGATCAGCTTGCGCTCTTCTTCCGAGAGATTGCCCTGGGTCTTCTCACGCAACATCTCGAGGGTCTCGAGCGTCTGGCGAGCGAGCAGCGGATCCGCGGGGACCGGCTCGCCCGATCCGGCCGCAGGCACGACGCCGAGCTGATAGAGCGCCGCCGTCGCGAGCGACAGGACGAACGTCGAGAAATCCACCTTCGGAATCCGGCTGGCGGTATCCGCCCCTTCGGTCTTCATGGCTCGCGCACCCGCATTGCTCCCGCCTGCATCGCCTGCCCTCTCCGCGAGCCCGCGCCCAGCGTGCGCGCGCTCATGGCGCTCCCGCATGGCCCGGCTACGGAGGCGCGTCCCCCTGCGCCGGGGCCCCGGAAGCTGCCCCATCGCCCGCGCGCGATCCAGCGGCCGGGAGCGCCATGGCCCGCCAGGCCGAGAAGAAGCGCTGTGCGGCCGTCCCGATCGAGCCGATCGCGAGCAGCCAGACGGCCGGCTCGATCCAGCCCGAGAGGGCGCCGAGCGCGAGCAGCCCGATCCGCTCTCCGCGTTCGAGCAGCCCGCCCGGCAGGTGATCGATCACGAGCTCGGCCCGGGCCCGGGCGTAGGAGGTCAGGACGGACCCGACCAGGAGCGCCGCGCAGGCGCCGGCCATCGCCGACTCGTCGGCGCGGATCGCATGGGCGAACAGGCCGAGCACGACGAGGATGTCCACCACGCGATCGAGGCACGAATCGAGAAATCCGCCGAAATCGCTGGTCGTCCCGAAATGTCGGGCGACGACGCCATCGACGAGATCGAAGAATCCGCCGGCCAGCAGCAGCGCCCCGCCCAGGACGAATGCACCCTCGGCGAAAGCGAGACCCGCGGCGCTCGCAACGCAGGTTCCGACGACCGTCAGCCAATCCGGCCGAATCGACCACCAGAAGAGAAAGGGAAACAACGTATGGATCCAGCCGTCGAGACGGTGACCCAGCTTCTCCTTGATCACACCGGGCCTCGATGCGGCGGCGCGAGCGGTCCGGCCGACCGCTAGCGGCCCTGCGTCTCGCTCTCGGCGCCCGCGTTCGACGCCGAAGCGCCGGCGGCTTCCTGATCGGCGAGCGTCGTCAGCTTGTCGGCGACGTCGGGAAGGGATTCGACATGACTCTCGAGCTCGCCCGGGGCGAGCCAACCGCGCCGGTTCTGGAGGCGGCGATCGAAACGCAGTCGGTCGAGGGATTCACGGTCCATCGGTATCAGCTCCCATTGGTCGTTCGGGCGGCGCAGGCTAGCAGCCCCTGCCGGAACCCGCTGCAGGGGGCCGTGTTCGAATTGACTGCGCCGGAGCCCGCCGATAGCGTGACGGCCCGCGCGGGAGTCCCGACTTGATCCGAGGCCTTTCGACATCGCACTTCGACCTGCGCGACCGGCGCGACCGGCGAGCCGGACGTGCCCGCCGAAGGCGAGTTCCCGGCGCCGCGCTCGGATTCGCAGGGATCGTCCTGGCGGCCACCCTGGCCGCTTGCCAGAAGGAGGCCCCGCGTTTCGAGGACGTGAAGCCGGCCGACGCGCTGTACGCCGAGGGGCTCGAGCGTCTCGAGGGCCGGAAGATCCTCGGTCTCTTCCGCTACGTCGATTACGACGCCGCGATCGAGACTTTCCAGTCGATCATCGACAACTATCCCTTCAGCGAGTTCGAAGAGCAGGCGCAGCTCAAGATCGCCGACGCCTACTTCGACGACGAGCGCTACGAGGAGGCGCTCGCCTACTACCAGGAGTTCGCCGACCAGCACTCGACGGATCCGCGGGCACCGGGGGCACTGCTGCGCGTGGCGCAGTGCCACTACGAGCAGGTGCAGTCGATCGATCGGGACCAGGGGGCGGCGCGCAAGGCGACCGCAGCGCTCGAAGCGCTGATCCAGCAGCACCCCTACGCCGAGGAGACCCGCCACGGCGAGGAGATGCTGGTCGAGCTCCGCACGCGGCTCGCCCGGAACATGCTCCATGTCGCCGATTTCTATCTCGAACGCGACCATTGGCAATCGGCCGCCACCCGCTATCGGCGTGTGCTCGACGAGTTTCCCGGACTCGGTCTCGACGCACGGGCGCTCTACCGCCTCGGGCTCTGCCTCGAGAACATGAAGCGCGACGACGAGGCGCTGCGGCTCTACCACGTCGTGGTGGAGAACTACGCCGATTCGCCGTCGGCGCGGAGCGCGCGGGACCGGATCGCCCGCGCGGAATGAACGAACGCGAACGCCGGCGGCGGCCTTCGCCTCGACGCCGGCGCGAACGGGTGCGATTCTCGCGCTCGTCTGGCCATCGCTCGAATCGCTTCGGGGGGGGAGTTCTCGAGATGGAATCCGATCGGAACGAGCCGGCCGATGATCCCGCCTTTCGTTTTTCCTCGGCCGCGGGCGCTCAGCTTGTCGCAGGCGCTCATGCGGCCACGACCGCTGGAGTCGACGCGCGCGCGCCGCGGTCCGAGCACGGGTCGGTGACGCTCTGCGGGAGCGAACGCGAGCTGCTCCAGCAGGGGCGGCGTGCTTTCGAGCACGGAGACGACGCGGCCGCGCTTCGCTGTTTCGACCGCCTGGTCGAGGCGGGCCTGCGCTTCGCGGACATCCACTACATGCTCGGGATCGTCCACGAACGCCACGGCGACCTCGACGCGGCGGCGGCGAGCCTGCGCGAAGCGATCCGCATCAATCCGGCCTACGTCGAGGCGCTGGTCGCGCTCGCCAGCGTCTGCGAGTCGCTCGGCGACTACGCGCAGTCCCAGGGCCATGCCGAGCGCGCGGGTCAGCTCTGCCGCGCGAGCGCCGGAGGCCTCGATCCGACGACCCGTGGCAAGCTCGCGAACCAGCAAGCCGAGCTCGCCGATGCCTTCGCCCGCGCCGGGCTCCGCCGCGAAGCGATCGAGCAATATCGGCAAGCGCT
>CAZFKD010000094.1:0-2261 GCA_964519695.1 uncultured Spirochaetaceae bacterium | reverse complement strand
CGCTCGAGCGCTGCCCGACCTTCCTCGACATCCGGCACCGGCTCGGCGTGACGCTGCGCGAGGCCGGGCTTCCCCATCAGGCGATCCAGGAATTCGAGCGCATTCTCGACGCCCATCCGGGACTGGTCGAGAGCCGGGTCCAGCTCGGCCTGACCTGCTATGCGATGGGCCGGACCGACGAGGCCATCGAAGCCTGGAAACGCGTCCTCGCCCAGGACCCGACGCGGCGCGAAGCGCACATGTACTTGCGTCTGGTCGGCGAGGCAATCGCCTCGCACGCCGCGCTTTCCGGCCCCCCGGCCCGGCCCGCCGCCACGCAGGTCCCGGGCTGGTCGACGCGCCCCCTCGCTGCCGCCCACGAGCGCGCAGCCCTTCCGGTTCCCGCGCCCAACGGAGTCCGTCCTCAATGAGCTTTTCGAGTCTGCCGCTTCTCGATTGGATCGCGCTGACCCTCGTCGCGCTGGCCTGCCTGAGAGGCCTCTGGATCGGCTTGATTCGTGAAGGCCTGTCCCTCGCGACGGTCGGCTTCGCGACGATCGCGACGCGCCTCTACGTGTCGCCGGTCTCGGAGTGGCTGTCCGTCCGGACCGGGGGCGAGCTGACGGGGCGCACGTCGATCTGGATCGCGGGCGTCCTGATCGTGGTCGCCACGATCCTCGTCCTCGCGATCGTCGGGCGTGTCCTGCGCCGCAGCGCCGAAGCAGCAGGCCTCGGCTGGGCGGATCGGGTCGGCGGCGGAGCGTTGGGCGTCGCGGAGGGGGCGATCGTGGCATCGATCCTGGTCGTGATCGCGCTCTGGATCGTGGGCCCGGATCACGAAACGACCCGCGGCGCGCAGAGCGTGGAGATCGTGGAGAGGCTGCGCACCCTGCGCGAAACCGGCGAGCTGCCTTCCGTCGCCGCCCGCGGCAGCGAGCGCTGACGCGGAGCGGCTTGCTAGGCGGGGTCGAACCAGCGGCCGTTCGCCCGGATCAGCGCGACCAGCCGGTCCGGCGCCTCGGCTTCGGGCACCGCGCGCTCGACGACCTGCTTGCCGACGTAGAGCGTGACCTGGCCGACACCCGATCCGACGTAGCCGAAATCGGCATCCGCCATCTCGCCCGGGCCGTTCACGATGCAGCCCATCACGGCGATCTTGACGCCCGAGAGATGGTCGGTCCGCGCCTTGATGCGCGCCGTCGTCTCCTCGAGGTCGAAGAGCGTCCGGCCGCAGGATGGGCAGGAGATGTACTCGGTGCGGGTCGTTCGCAGACGCGCCCCCTGCAAGATGCGATAGGCGACGTCGACGACGGCCGCGGCCGACCCCTCCGTGGGGAGCGAGACGACGTCCCCGATCCCGTCACAGAGCGAGGAGCCGAGCCGGGCAGCGAGCTCGACCAGCACGCGCTCCGAGAGTCCCCGCCCTGCCCCGGCAGCGCGATCGCGGGCGCCCGGGTCGACGCGAACGCCCTCCGGCCGCTCGGGCTCGCCCGCCCCCGGATCGCCGAGCCGCGCGCGCAGCACGATGGGCGCCGCCGCCTGCCCCACATCGGCGAGCGCCGCTGCCAGTACCCGCACGGCATGGGGCGCCGCTCCGGGCGCCAGACTGAACATCGGCGCATGCCCTCCGCGATCCGTCGTCGCCCCGCGCCCCCCGCTCTGGCTCGCGCAATCGAGCACGCGCCGGACGAGATCCGGGATCGATTCCATCGGAGCCTCGAGCTCCCACTCCAGCACCGCGCCGACCCGCTGTACCGCCGCCTCGAAGGCGCGCAGATGGGTGTCGTCCGTCTCGCAATCGACGCGGCCGACGACGCGCCCGAGCGCGCGGGCGGGGGGCTCGCCCCCGAACGACGCGAGGGCCAGGCGGGCGGCCTCGTCGCCGAGGGAAATGCGCAGGGAGATCGGCAGCGCGAGCCCGAGCGAGTCGAGCTCCTCGCCCAGCCGCTCGAGCGCATCGCGTTGGCCGTCCCGCGGCCAGCTGACCAGGAGCGACTCGCAAGCGACGTCGCGCAGCGAAGCCAGCTCGATCGCGAGCTGCGCGGCGGTCGTCTCGGGTCGCAGCAGGGCATCGACGAGATCGAGCTCGACGCGCACCGGCGCCTCGCCGCCGAGCTCGAGCGGATCGACCGCGCGGCCCGCCGGGTCGCCCAGCCGCTGCGTCCGCGTCGCGCGGCGGGCATGAGCGAAGGGACTCGCGAAGGGCGCGTGGGCGACCGGGATCGTCGCCCGGTGTCCGGCGCCCGCCTCGGCCGCGGCGACCGGATCGACCGCGCGCGCCG
>CAZFKD010000093.1:0-11392 GCA_964519695.1 uncultured Spirochaetaceae bacterium | reverse complement strand
GCGGCGACGATGCCCATCGTCTCCATCCCCGGCGTCACCGGCAGCTCCGGCCGGACCATCATGTTCTTGCCGTTGACGCGCTCGAGATCGTTCAGATTGAGCGGAATGCCCTGGGCGCGCACGAGCAGCTCGCCGGGGCCCGGGACCGGCAGGGGGATCTCCTCGAGCTTCATCGCCGTCGTCGGCTCGGGGCCGTATTCGTGGACGCGGAAGGCGCGCATGGTCCTGGGAAGCTGCGGGGCGGCGGTCGTCGGCTGGCTCATGGGGAATCTTCCTTTTCGATCGCTTCGCTCCCGGTGCGGAGCGGATCTTCGGGTTCAGCCGCGCTCGGGCTCGAGCCCGAAGCGCTGCATGTAGGAGCGGAAGGATTCTCGCACGGCGTCCGGGTCGACGCCGAACTCGGCCGGGGAATAGCGGTGGATGCCGTGCTTGTCCTTCGGATTGTCGGCGATGAAGGCCTTCATGCGGCGGGCGGCTTCCTCGGTCAGCGGCAGGCCGAAGGCGCGGTAGATCTTCTCGACCGTCGCGAATTGATCCGAGACGAAGTCCTGGAAGTACATGTCGTAGAACTGCGCCTTCGCCGCGACCGGCCGCGAGCGGACCTCCGTCGCATGTTCGACGACGCGCCGGATGCGCGCGGTCCAGTCCCGGGCGATCTCCTTCGGATCGATCGTCTCGCTGCCGAGCGAGCGGACGAGCGCCGTCAGGCTCGCATAGGAGGTCATCGTCTTCACCGGATCGCGGTGGGTCACGACGATCCGCGCATCGGGATAGCGCGCGAGCAGATGCTCGAGCCCCCACATATGCGCCCCCGTCTTGAGCACCCAGCGATCGCGCTTGACCTTCCACTGCAGATGCTGGAGCTGCTGCTCGTGGAAGGCGTAGACCGGCCCGAAGTCGGCCGCCTCGTCGACCCAGTCCTGATAGGTCGGGACGCGGAACTGGTTGTGGAAGAGCGCCGAGACCATCGAGTCGGCCATGATCGTCACGCATTCCTGCGAGAGCCGCGCACCCATCGGATGCATCGCCTTGAAGGCGGGGATCTGCGCGTCGACGCCCGGGAAGGTCGCATCGCAGGCGGCGATGCGCGGATCCGTCTCGAAGGTCGCGGGCTCGGGCGGCGGCGAGGGGAACATGACCTCCCAGGTCAGCGGCGCACGGCTGTCGGGATCCTGGGCGAGGATGTCGTGGAGGATCGTCGAGCCCGTGCGCGGCATGCCGAGGACGACGATCGGCGCGACGATCTTCTCCTGCGCGATCTCCGGATGCAGCTTGCGATCGCCGAGATAGTCGAGGCGATTCTTCGCGGAGTTGAGGATCCGCTCGCGGGCGATCATGCGGCCGATGGGCGTCAGGAACGCATCGCGCTCCAGGGAGTCGACGAGGCGCCCCAGGCCCTGCATGAACTGCGGCTCGCCGAAATCCGTCCGCCCTCCGGCGCGGCGGCTCGCCTCGGCGAGCAGGTCGTCGATCTCCAGACTCGGAACGGCTTGGCTCATCGTTGCGGCTCCCCGGGCGTTTGCGGGCTCTTCGCCCGGCGCGCTCGATGCTGACGTCTCGCTCCGCAACACGCTACCCGCGAAATGGGGCCCCGGGGAAGATCGCCGAGCCGCGCGGTCGTGATGCGCTGATCGCGCGCTCGGATGGCGTCGCTACACGTTCCGGTAGACGCCGCCGTTCACCGACAGGATCTGCCCCGTGACCCAGCACGCCTCGTCCGAAGCGAAGTAGACGACCGCGGGCCCGACGTCCCTCGGCACGCCGTGCCGGCCGAGCGGCGTTCCCTTCGGCGGCCCCAGGTCCCAGTCGCCGGGGATCATGCCGAGGGAGACGGTGTTCACCGTGATCTGATCCGGCCCGACCTCGCAGGCGAGCGAGCGCTGGAAGCCCATCGCCGCCGCCTTGCCGCCGCTGTAGATCGACATGCCCATTGCGAGACCCTGGCGACCGGCGTCGGACGCGATCGTGATGATGCGGCCGTGGCGACGGGCGCGCATGCCGGGCAGCACGGCGTGGATGCCGTTCAGGACGGCGTAGAAGTTGATGTCGACGTATTTCTTCCAGTCGCTCGGATCCATCTCGACGAAGGGTGTCGGGATCGCCCGCGTCGCGCCGCTGTTGCCCGCGTTCGAGACGAGGATGTCGACCGGCCCGAGGGCCGCCTCGACCTCGGCGACGAGGGCCTGCATCGCGGCGAGATCGGTGACGTCGCCCGGCGCCGCGACCGCGCGCCCGCGCGTCTTCTCGATCGCCTCGGCGACTTCCCGCGCGCGCTCAGCGACGATGTCGTTGACGGCGACCGCCGCGCCCCGGGCCGCGAGCGCTTCGGCAATGGCGCGGCCGACATGTTGTCCTGCGCCCGTCACGAGGGCGACCCGTCCCGTCAGATCGAACATGCGAACCTCCTCGGTCTTCCGGACTCCGCCGATGCCTAATCCTGCAGATCCCGCACGTGGGGCCAGACCTCGCGTTCGAAGAGCCGCAGCCCCGCCCACGCGAGCTCCGGATCGAGGCCGCCGAGCAGGGGCGTCAGGATGAAGGTCCGTTCGCGGCCGAGCTTCCGGATCATCGAGGTAGTCTCCTCGGGCCGCAGGCAGAGGTAGCTGCCACTCCTGCGCAGATCGTTTGGATCGACGCCCTTCGCGAACGGCCCCGCCGGCCGGCCGTAGGCCTCCGTCGTCCACTTCGAATACGACTCGACGACGTGCTTCGCATGGGGCGCGATCTTCGCCCAGTCGCCGTCGGGATCGTTCGTGATGTGGGTGTAGATCGGGCCGAGCTTCTTGAAGGTCGCGCCCGGATCGGGCTTGCCGAGCTCGAGGCAGGCGGCGCGGTAGACGTCCCAGCTCTCGCCGCCGGGCGGATAGAAGCCGTCGGCGATCTTCGCGGCGCGTCGCGCGACGGCCGGATGCGATCCGCCGAGCAACAGCTTCGGCGGCGGGCTCGGGATCGGGCGGACCTTCACGGTCCGGCCCTCGTAGTCGAAGGTCTCGCCCGTCCACGCCCGGCGCAGGACCTCGATGACGTTCATGTAGAGCGCCTTCCGATCCTCGCGCCGCTTGCCGAACATCTGGAACTCGAAGGGGACGTATCCGGCCCCGATCACGACCTCGAGCCGCCCGTCGCAGATGAACTGCAGGACCGAGAGATCCTCGGCGAGCTTCACGGGCTCGTAGAGCGGCGCGAGCAATACGTTCGGCCGGATCTTGATCCGCTGCGTGCGCGCGCCGATCGCGGCGGCCATCGGGATCGGCGAGGGGAGGTAGCCGTCGTCGGAGGCGTGGTGCTCGCCGAGGCCGACGACGTCGAAGCCGATCTCGTCGGCGAAGGCGCACATGTCGAGCGTGGCCGAGTAGATCTCGCGGGTCGGCGCGCCGAAGGCCGGGGCGCGCATGTCGAAGGCGATGACGAATTCCAAGACGGGACTCCTTGAGGCGGTGCAGCTGCGAGGCGGGACGTCCGCTGCGAAAGGTCGTTCGCGGCGGCGGATCGAGTCGCAGCGGATCGTTCGTGCGCGTTCGACGTTAGCCCGCCCCGCGCCGCGCGGGGATCAGCCGATCGGCCCCCCGAAGCGGTCGATCGAGGGCTCGCCCGACGACGATCCGCCCGCCGCCCGTTCGTCCAGTGCGATCCGATCGGAGGCCGCTCCGCCATGCGCCGGTCCGGCCGATTCCTCGCCGCGAAGCCGAGCCGCGAGCGCCCGCAGCCGGGATTCCAGCGAATCGATCAGGCGATAGCAGAGCGGCACGACGAACAGCGTACCGACCATCGCGAACGCGAGGCCGAAGGCGATCGCCGCGGCGAAGGGGCCGTAGCTCTTCGACGAGCCCTGGATGCCGAGGGCCATCGGCATGAGCGCGAGCACGGTCGTCAGCGTCGTCAGCACGATCGGGCGGAGCCGTACCGCCCCCGCCTGCATCACCGCCTCGCCGACCGTCATGCCCTCGCGCCGCGCGCGATTGATGAAGTCGACCATCACGAGCGAATCGTTGACGACGACGCCTGCCAACCCGACCGAGGCATAGAGCAGGTTGAAGCTCACCGTGTAGCCGAGCGCGCCGACGCCGAAGACGATGCCCGCGAAGCCGATCGGGATCGCGGCGAGCACGACGAGGGGCTGGAGGTAGCTGCGGAAGAGCGCGGCGAGCTGCATGTAGACGAGCAGTAGTGAGACGGGGAAGGCCGCGATGGTATTCGCGATGGCCTCGTTCGATTCCTGGTATTCGCCGCCGTAGATCAGCTCGACCTGTGGGAAACGCGCCCGGATGTCGGCGAAGCGCGCCGCGAGATCGCGGTTGACCGAGACGCTCGTCGCGAGGTCGTCGTCGACGTCGGCGAAGACGGTGACGGCGCGCTTGCCGTCGACACGGCGATAGGCGAGGTACCCGCGCGTCACTTCGAGGTTCGCGACGTCCGCGAGGCGGACGAGCTGGCCGTCCCGCGCGCGTACCGTCGTCTGGAGCAGGTCGAGCGCCCCGTCCCGCTGCTCCGGCGCCAGCAGCACGCGGATGTCGTCGTCCTCGACCGCCGCCGGTGCGCGGAAGCTCGAGGCGATGATGCCGTCGTTCGCGGCGCGCAGGGCGCGGGCGACGTCCTCGAAGGTCAGCCCGAAGCGGCCGGCCCGCTCGGCGTCGAGCGCGATCCGGACCTCGCGCGGGCCCTCTTCGAGGTTGTCGTCGATGCCGGAGACGCCGGGGATCGTCGCGAGATGCGCCTTGATCTCGTCGGCGATCGTCTTGTTGACGGCGAAGTCCTCGCTCTGGATGCGGACCTCGACGGGCCGGCCGACGGGCGGCCCGTAGGGATCGGCCTCGACGCGCAGCGAGACGACCTCGTCGGGATGGGCTTCCGCCCATTGCTGGAGATCGCCGGCGATGCGGCCCATCACCTCCTGGGGCCGCAGCTGATTGGCCTCGTTCTGGGGGATCGCGACGGCGATCAGCGCGAGATTCGCGGCGAGCATGCGGTCGAAGTTGAGGTCGATCGCGAGGCCGACGATCGTGTTGAAATCCTCGACGTCGTCCTCGGGCATCGCGAGCAGGCGCGCTTCGAGGCCGCGCGTCAGCTCGGCGGTCTGCTCGATGCTGAAGTCGGTCGGTGCTTCGAGGCTGATGTTGATCGTCGAGTAGTCGCCGGGGAAGAGCTCGAAGCGCAGGTGCGCGCTCGCGGCCCAGGCCAGGTAGAGAAAGGCGACGAAGAGCGCGCTGAACGCGAAGCGATGGGCGAGGACCGGGGCGAGTGCGGCGAGGTAGAGGCGGCGCACGCGCTCGAACCCGCCGTCGACGCGCCGCCGCAGGCCCTGGAAGAAGCCGCGCATCCGCGCCCAGGGCGAGTCGCCGGGCGCGGCGCCGTGCTTTGCGCCGGAGCGGCTGCCGAAGTCGAGGTAGTGGACGGGCAGGATCACGAGACATTCGAAGAGCGAGGCGATCAGGCAGAGCACGACGCATTGCGGCAGGACCGAGACGAACTTCCCAGCCGTGCCGCCGACCAGCAGCAGCGGCAGGAACGCGGCGACGGTCGTGCCGACCGCGACGGTGACGGGCCAGAGGACTTCGTTGGCGCCATTGCGGACGGCGTCGGCGATCGGCTGGCCTTCCTCGACCTTGCGATAGATGTTCTCGAGCACCACGATCGCGTCGTCGACGAGCATGCCCGAGACGAGCAGCATGCCGATCAGCGTGTTCGAGTTGATGCTGATGCCGAAGAGCGGGAAGAAGAGGATGGCGGTCAGGAAGCTGAACGGGATGCCGACGATCGTCAGCAAGGCGTTGCGGAAGCCGATCGTGAACCAGAGCAGCGCGAGCACGAGCAGCCCGCCGGTCCAGAGGTTCGAGAGCAGGATCCCGATCCGCGGGGTCACGAAGGCGGCGCTGTCGAGGGTCTTCACGACCTCGATGCCCTCCGGAACGCGCGGCGCGAACTCCGCCAGGAACGCGTCGACGCGCCCGATCAGCTCGCGGACGTCGGTCGTATCCTTCTTCGCGATCGAGACGACGGCGGCGGGCTGGCCCTCGTAGCGCGTCACGTAGATCGCCTTCTCGAGCCCGCGCTCGACGGTCGCGACGTCGCGGACGAGCACGCGCGTCCCCGGCCCGTCCTCCTTGATCACGGTCTCGCGGATCTCGTCGAGGGAGGCGTAGTCGCCGATCGCGCGCAGCGTCGCCTCGCCGGTCGCGTCCTGGAACGTGCCGCCCGGCAGGTTCTGGTTCTGCCGGCGGACGCGCTCCGCGATCTCGGAAAGCGTGATCCCGTAGCGATCGGTGCGGGCGCGATCGACGAGGACCCGGACCTCGCGGTCCTGGAGCCCGCGGATCTCTACCGTCGAGACGCCCGGGATCTCGCGCACCCGCGACTCGAGCTCCCGCGCGACGTCGCGGATCGCGAGCTCGCCGACGCCGCCGACATCGCTGACCGCGACGAAGACGACCGGGGCGATCTCCGCCGTGATGATCTCACGCAGGATCGGCTCTTCGGCTTCGGGCGGGAGGTCTTCGACCTGGCCGAGAGCGCCGCGCACGTCGTTGATCGCCGACTCGTATTCGAATTCGTCGAGGGTCTCGTCGAAATCGATGCTGATCATCGAGACACCGGCCTGGGAGGCCGAGCGCATCTCGTCGACGTTGCTGACGGTGAGGAGCTCCTCCTCGAGCTTCGTCGTGACGAGCCGCTCGACCTCGTCGGCGGAGGCGCCGGTCCAGCGCGTCGTGATGACGGCCTGGTTCAGCGTGACGTCGTGGTAGTACTCGACCTCGGTCAGCGAGAGGGCTGCGATGCCGCCGACGACGCAGACCACGAAGAGCACGTTGACGAGTACGCTCTGCCGAATGCTGAACTCGGGCAGTGTCATGCGCTCAGTCCTGCCGGACGCGCACGCGCATCCCCGCCCGCAGCGGGGCGAGGCCGCTCACGACGACACGGTCGCCGTCGGCGAGGCCCTCCAGGACCTCCACCTGGTCGGGCCGGAACGGCACGGGCTTCGCCGCGATCCGGACGCGCCGGGCCGTATCGCTCTCGTCGACGACGAAGACGTAGTCGAGCTCGAACTCGCGCAGCAGCGCCCGCGCCGGGACGCGGATCGAGGGCACGGCGCCGAGCGCCAGCCCGACCCGCGCGACCATGCCCGGCGCGAGCCGGCCCTGCTCGTTCGCGAGCACGACGACGACGGGGAAGCGCCCGCTCTCGTCCTCACTCGCTCTTCCGACGCGCGCGAGCATGCCTTCGAAGGGCGTGTTGTCCAGGGCGTCGATCCGGACCTGCGCCTTCGCGCCCTTTTCGAGCGCCGCGACCTGTCGATCGCCGACGAGGACTTTGACCTCGATCTGCGAGAAGTCGAGCACCTGCGCGATCGGCGTGCCCGGCTGCACGTAGGTCCCGGGATCGAGATCGAGGGCGTTGACCCAGCCGTCGAAGGGCGCGCGGATCACGGTGTATTCGAGTCGGGTCCGCGCCTCGAGCAGCGCGGCGTAGGCCGCGCGTTCGTTCGAGAGCGCGCGGTCGAGCTCGGCCTTGCTGGCGACGGATTGAGTGCCGAGGGTCTGCTGGCGTTCGAGCTCGACGCGGGCGAGGCGATGGGCCGCCTCGGCGCGGATCCGATCCGCCTCGGCGAGCGCGGGATCGAGCCGCACGAGCACGGCCTGCGCGCGGATCGGCGCATGCTCCGCTGCGGCGACCTCGACGACCTGCCCCGCGACCTGCGCCGCGACCCAGGTCTGCCGGATCGGCTCGAGCACCCCCGTCAGCTCGACGAGCTCGGGCTGCGCCGCTTTCTCGACCGGGAGCACAGAGACCTCGAGGGTCGGGCCGACCTCGGCCGGCCCCGCCTCGGCCACGGCCGCGAGGCGCGCCTCCCGTTCGCGCGCCTTGACCGCGCCGTCCGAGCTGCGGAGCACGACGAAGCCGATCCCGCCGAGGACGAGCGCGAGCGCGAGGACGAGGAAGGACGTGCGACGCGCGGGGGGCTGGCTCACGCCGGGATTCTGCACGATCGGCGCAGGCTCGGCGACTCGACGCGCCGGCCTTCACGGCGACTCGCCGCGACGCGCGGTCAGGCGTCCGCCGTCAGGCCTTCGCGGCGATCCAATCGACGATGATGCGCGCCGCTTCCGGCCCGTTGTCCTCCTGCCAGAAATGGCCGGCGCGCGCCTGGATCTGATGCGGTTGGCCGCGCGCTCCCGGCACGCGCTCGGCGAAGATCTCCGCCCAGCCCCGCGTCGCCGGATCCGAGTCGGAGAAGAGCGTCAGGAAGGGACGATCGAAGCGCGCGAGCGCGGCCCAGGTCGCGAGGTTGATCTGTGCGCCGACGTCCGAACGGGTCACCGGAATCAGGACGGAGAATTGCCGCATGCCTGCCTTGTGCCATTCGGAGGGGAAGGGCGCGTCGTAGGCCTCGAGCGCGCCCGCGGAGATGCCGCGCACGATCGAGCCCGCGATCGAAGGGCTCGCCTCGAAGTCGGGGGCGCGATGGGTCGCGTGCATCCAGTCGAGCAGCATCGTGTCGACTGTAGAGTTGCGTTCACCGCTCGCATGGACCGCCCATTCGACCCGGCCGGCCAGCTCGGGCTCGGCCGTATGCAGCATCGTGTTCCCCGCGACGACCCGCGCGAAGCGGTCGATCTCACGCGCGAGCACGCCCATCCCGATCGGGCCGCCCCAATCCTGGCCGATCAGCATGATCTCGCGCAGGTCGAGGGCGACGACGAGCTGGCGCAGCCATTCGACGTGGTTCGCGAAGGAATAATGGGACGAGCGGACGGGCTTGTCGGAGCGCCCGAAGCCGATCAGATCGACGGCGATCGCGCGCAGCCCCGCCGCCACGAAGACCGGGATCATCTTGCGATAGAGATAGGACCAGGACGGCTCGCCGTGGACCATCAACACGACCGGCGCATCGCGCGGGCCCTCGTCGACGTAATGCATGCGGAGCGGGCGCTTCGCATAGGGGTTCGCGACGGAGACGTAATGCGGCCGGAACGGATAGTCGGGCAGGTTCGCGAAGCGCGCGTCCGCGGTCCGGACGACGAGCGGGGTCTTCGGCAGGGAGGTCGGGACGGCGGCGCCCGGCTTGCGGCGGGGCGGGGACTTGCGGGGCGGCTTCTTCGCGATCGTCTTCGGACTCGCCTTCGCCTTCGACGTTCGCTTGGCCGTCGCCGTCGCCGTCGTCTTCGATGGTCGCTTTGCCTTTGCGCCGGCCTTCGCCTTCGCCGAGGACGGCACCGCGACCCTGGCCTTCGAGTTCGCCTTCTCTCGGGCTCCGAGCCTGCTCTTCCCTCCGGACTTCCTGCTCGTCATGCGCGACCTCGCCGCGTCGAAGAGGCCGGAACCTTCATCAGCTTCGCCGCTTCGTGCGGGCGCGCTACCGGGCGGCCGACCTCGCGGCAGAGCTTCGCCGCGCGCTCGAGGATCTCGCCGTTCGTCGGGGCTCCCGGCCCCGCGTAGTCCTCGAGGCCGACGCGCAGATGGCCGCCGCGTTCGAGGGCGAGGCCCGCGACGTCGCTCGCGAGCAGATCGCCGCCCGGGATCGCGACCGACCAGGGCAGCTCGCAGTCGCTCAACATCTCGAGATAGGCAACGAGGGCGGTCTCGGTCGCGGGGATCCCGAAGCTCGCGAAGGGCGAGCCGAAGAAGATCTTGACGATGCCCCCATGGCGAACGCGCCCCGCGCGGATGTAGGCCGCCGCGCTGCGCATGAAGCTGCCGTCGAAGATCGAGAAGTTGATCGGCACACCGAGCGCGTCGCAGGTATCGATCATGTACCGCACGTCGGCATGCGAGTTCTGGTAGATCGTGTCGTGGGTCGACGGTTGACCGTCGGCGTCGAAGGTCCCGATGTTGACCGAGCCCGGATCGACGATGCCCATCGTGAGGCAGCCGGCGCGGGCGATCGCGGGCAGATGGCCGTAGCGCTGCAGGACCGTGGTATGCGGGCCGCCGCCCGTCATGGTCGGATAGAGGAAGGCGTCCGGCTGCTTCTCGAGCACGGGCCGCCAGGCCTCGATGTAGGGCTCGGGGGAATGGGCGGCGGTCACGCCGTCGAAGATCGGATCGTCCGTGTGGTTGTGGACGAGGGTCGCGCCGGCTGCGAGGCAGGCGAGGGCGTCGGCGGTGATCTCGGCGGGGGTGCGGGGGACGTTCGGGTTGCGGGCCTTGGTCGTGGTGCCGTTGATGGCGGCTTCGAGCAGGACGGGGGTGGGCATGGGATGGGCTCCGTTCGGCGGTCAGTCGGTCCTTGAATAGCACCGGCCCTTCGTCTCGCCTCCGACGACCACGCAAGCGCACCGCCCACAGGTCGAGTCGCTGAGGCAGGCATGCGAAGGACACCAGGCGCAAGCCGCCGGCGCTGCGAGCGCTGAAACGAATGCGAGCCCGAGCGCCAGGCCAGCGACCCCGACGACGAGAGCGAGCGACAGACCGCCCGCTCGCCTCATCGCGAGGCTCCGACCCCAAACCGCCGCGCGAACCCCGCCATCTCCTCGAGCTTCTCCGCCAGCGAAGTCTTCGTCGCCTTCAGCCCATCCGTCCACGGCGGCTTGAGGTAGTCCGTGACCCCCCACGCCTCGAGCTGCTTCATCCGCTCCGGCGTCGGCTCCGTCGTGCCGACGATCAGGCGCCAGCCCGCGAGCGGCCGGCCCGAGTCGATGCGCGCCTGGCGGGCGCCGAGGACCTTCGCCTCCATCTCGTCCCAGGGGTAGACGGCGCCTTCCCAGCCGTCGAAGCGCGCCGCGCGCGCGAACGCCGCGGGCGAGGCGCCGCCGATGTAGATCGGCACGGGCTTCGCGGGCTTCGGCAGCATGCGCACGCGCGGGAAGTCGTAGAACTGGCCGTGGTATTCGACCATCTCGCCGGTCCAGAGCTTCTGCAGGACTTCGAGCTGCTCATCGACGTGTTTGCCGCGCTGGTGGAAGGGCTGGCCGGAGAGGCCGAACTCGAGCTTCTGCCAGCCGACGCCGGCGCCGAGATGGACGCGGCCGCCGCTCCAGACGGAGGCGGTGCTGATGGCCTTCGCGGCGGTGAAGGCGTCGCGGACGGGGAGGATGTAGACGGTCGTCAGGAACTCGAGGGTCTTCGTCATGCCGGCGAGCGCCGCGAAGCTGACCCAGGGATCGGGCCAGGGTGCGTCGTCTTCCCAGGGCGTGACGCCGTCCTTCGCGATCTCGTAGCGGTCGACCTGGGTCTCGGCCGTGACCCAGTGGTCGCCTAACGAGATGCCATGGAAGCCGAGGGCCTCGGCGTGGCGGGCGAGGATCGGGAGCTCTTCGAGGGGCGTGTAGCCCATGCCGTGCCAGAAACGCATCAGTCGGTTCCGCTCCACGCGTCGAGGCGCTCCATCGTATCCGCGTACTCGGAGACGAGCTCCTGCATGACGGTGCGCACCGACTTCACATGGTTCATCGAA
>CAZFKD010000092.1:6347-11406 GCA_964519695.1 uncultured Spirochaetaceae bacterium | reverse complement strand
ATGGGGTTCGCTGCTAGACTGCGCCGAGCGCCCCCGTAGCTCAGAGGACAGAGCGTCGGTTTCCTAAACCGTGCGTCGCAGGTTCGAATCCTGCCGGGGGCGCCAGCTTCAGCGCGGTTCGATCCGAAAGAGCCGATCGCCCGGCTCATCCCGCCCCGCACGCCCCGTGAGCAGTTCGCCGACCTCGATTACGGTGTTATGCGCCGTCGCCTCGGCCGCCGCCCGCGCGCCGCCCGCGCCCGAGTACTTCTGCAGCCGCCCGGCCCGAACCGCCGCGTACTCCGGCGTCCCGTGCGGCACGTGGACGAGGCGTGCTTCCATCCGCTTCGCATCGATCCGAACGACGACGCGATCGTCGCGCTCGATCTGCTGGGGCCAGCGCGAGAGGAGACCGTCCGCGCAATCGAGATCGCAGGCGACGTAGGGGATGCCGTCGTTTACGCTGAACCAGAGCGTGCGCGCGCTTCCGGCGCCGACGATCTCGAGCTCGAGCTCGGACTTCGCATCGAGCGCGGTCCAGTCGAGGTCGCCGAGGGCGACCAGCTCGCCGCTGCGAATCGGGCCCCCAGCGAAGATCAGGACGGGGCCGTCGGCGCGCCGGACGAAGAAGGCTCCGATGGCGAGCGCGGCAACCAGAAGACCGGCCGCAGCGAGGAGCCGACGGAGCCATTGCCGAGCGCCGGAGTTCCGGTCCACGCGACATCCTTTCGCACGCAGTCGTGGGGATGTAGCAGAGCCGGAGAGAACCTCCGCTGCGGTCCGCCGCTCCCGTTCGAGGGCTCCGGTGCGAGGGCCGTGCCCTTTGCCCGGGCTGTTCGGCTTCCCTACGCTGCAAGCGTTCCTCTGGGTCTGCCCGAACGGCCCCTCTCTGCGCGTGAAACTGGAAGACGAGAAGACGATGTTGAAGGTCACGGCGACGATGGGCGCGGACGTCAAGCTGCGAGACGTCGCGGCCCATGCGAAGCGCGTCGAATCCCTCGGCTACGACATGCTCTCCGTTCCCGAGGCCGTCCACGACGGGATGCTGACGTCCCACGCCGCGCTCGCCGCGACGACGCGGCTGCAGGTCGGCACGGGCGTGCTCGTCGCCTTCGCGCGCAGCCCCATGCTCGTCGCCCAGGGCGCCTGGGATCTGCAGGAGCTCTCGGGCGGGCGCTTCCAGCTCGGCCTCGGAACCCAGGTCAAGGGCAACATCGTCGGGCGCTTCGGCATGCCGTGGAGCGCGCCGGCGGCGCGGCTGCGCGACTACGTCGGCGCCGTGCGGGCCTGCTTCGAGACCTTCCAGAACGGCACGCCGCTCGACTATCACAGCGAGTCCTACACGCTGAACCGCATGCAGCCCTTCTTCAATCCGGGGCCCCTCGAGGTCCCGGCGCCGACGATCCTGATGGGCGCGGTCGGTCCGATCATGACGCGCACCGTCGGCGAGGTCGGCGACGCGATCCAGACCCATCCGACCAACAGCGAGGCGCGCTACCTGCGCGACGTGACGCGGCCGGCCCTCGAGGCGGGGGCGAAGCGGGCAGGGCGCGACGTGCGGATCGAGGTCGTCGCGGGCTGCCTCGTCGCGACGGGCGCGACGAAGGCCGAGGTCGAGGAAGAGCTCGTCGAGGCGCGCAAGAGCCTCGTCTTCACCCTCTCGACCCCCGCCTACTGGCCCGCCCTCGAATACCACGGCTGGCGCCACGTCGGCGAGGCCCTGCGCGACTGCACGCGCGCGGGCCGCTGGCAGGAGATGGACGCGCTCGTGACCGACGAGATCCTGCGGACCTTCGTCCCGTCCGGGACCTACGACGAGATCGCGGACATCCTGCGCGCCGAATACGACGGCATCGCGGAGCGCGTCCTGTTTCCGGTGCCGAAGGATCCGAAGAACGACGCCGCCGCGCGCCGCGCGATCGAGCGTCTGCGCGAAGGCTGAAGCCCGTGCAGGCGCGCCCCGGCCCGAGCTGGCCGGCGGCGTGCGCACGTGAAATCAAGGAGAACCCATGGCTGCTGCCGACCTCGACCCGAGCCTCTTCCTCCCCGACCCGTCGCCCCGGGAAATGAAGTACACGATCGTCTCCGTCGACGACCACGTCGTCGAGCCACCCCACGTCTTCGAGCGTTATCTCCCGAAGAACCTGCGCGAGCGCGGGCCGCGCATCGTCGAGACGCCCGAAGGCCACGAGGTCTGGGCCTTCGACGGCGGCTACCACACCCAGGTCGGCATGAACGCCGTCGCCGGCCGGCGGCCCGAGACCGTGAAGCTCGAGCCTTTCCGCTTCGAGCAGATGCGGCCCGGCTGCTACGACGCCGATGCACGCATCCGCGACATGGACCTCGGCGGCATCCAGGCGCAGATGAACTTCCCCTCGTCGATCACGGGCTTCTGCGGCCGGCATTTCGCGGCCGCGAAGGACCGCGAAGTCGGCCACGCCTGCGTGAAAGCCTGGAACGACTGGGTCTACGAGGAGTGGTACAAGCCCCATCCCGACCGGATCATCCCGAACGCGATCACCTACCTGACCGATCCCGAGCTCGCCGTCGCCGAAATCCATCGCAACGCCGAGCGCGGCTTCACGTCGGTGACCTTCCCCGAGCGGCCCCACGCGGTCGGCATGCCGAACCTCTGGGATCGCGGGCATTGGGATCCCATCATCCAGGCCTGCGTCGATACCGATACCGTCATCTCGCTCCACGTCGGCAGCTCCGGCATGTACGCGATCCCGGAAGGCGCGCCCCAGCTCCAGCTCGGTGCGACGATGTTCGGCCAGCTCTCGCTCGCGGCGTGCTCGGACTGGCTCTGGAGCGAGTACCCGCTCAAGCATCCGAGCCTCAAGATCGCGATGTCCGAAGGCGGGATCGGCTGGGTCGCGATGCTGCTCGACCGGCTCGACAACATCATCGATCGCTCGGGCTACGGCCTCGGCTGGCCCATCCGCCCGGCCGAGGTCCTGAAGCGGAACTTCTGGTTCTGCACGATCGACGATCCCTCGACCATCGATACCCGCCACCGCATCGGCGTCGAGAACATCCTCTACGAGACCGACTACCCCCACGGCGACGGCACCTGGCCCGACAGCCAGAGCGTCATCGAGAAATACTGGGGCCACATCCCGGCCGGCGAGATCCGCATGATGTGCAGCGAGAACGCGGCGAAGCTCTACCGGCATCCGCTTCCGAAGGTCGTGCTGCCGCGCGACTGAAGGAGCGGAGCGCGGGCAGGGCGCGAGCGGAAACCGGGTGAGTACCGGGTCAGAAGGAGACGAGATGGCATCGATCGTGATTCGCGGCGGACAGGTCGTCGACGGAACCGGGCGCGCGGGCTACGCGGCCGACGTGCTCGTGCAGGGCGGCCGGATCGCCGAGATCGGACCGAAGCTCGCGGGCGACGTGACGCTCGATGCTTCTGGCGCCGTCGTCGCCCCGGGCTTCATCGACATCCACACCCATTACGACGCCCAGGTCTTCTGGGATCCGGGTCTCACGCCCTCCTGCTTCCACGGCGTCACGACCGTCGTCGCCGGCAACTGCGGCTTCACGATCGCGCCGACCCGTGCCGCCGATCGCGAGACGATCGCGCTGACCCTCGAAAAGGTCGAGGACATGAATCCCGCGACCCTGATGGCGGGCATTCCCTGGGACTTCGAGACCTTCCCGGAATATCTCGCCTCGGTCGAGCGGCGGGGCACCGTCCTCAACTACGCCGCCTACGTCGGCCATACCGCCCTCCGCCTCTACCACATGGGCGCAGACGCCTACGAACGTGAAGCGACGGAGGCCGAAGTCGCCGCGATGTCGCGCTCCGTCCGCGAGGCGATGGAGGCGGGCGCCGTCGGCCTCGCGACGAGCCGCGCGCCGACCCATGTGGGCATCGGCGGCAGGCCCGTCTGCAGCCGGCTCGCCGCGATCTCGGAGTTCGAGACGATGGCGCAGGAGCTCGCGAAGCTCGGGCGCGGCGTGATCGCGTCGACGCTCGGCGCCGGGTTCGCCTACGACGAGGTCTACGCGTTCCAGCGAAGGGTCGGCGTTCCGTTGACCTACACGGCCCTGCTGGCGATCCCCGGCCTCTGGCAGCACGCCTCGAACGTCCACGCCGCCGAGTACGCCAAGGGCACCGGCGTCTGGCCGCAGATCTCGGTCCGCAAGGTCACGCTCCAGATGCAGCTGAAGGCGCCGTTCTCCTTCGATCAGGCCAAATGCTTCACCGACCTCTATCAGGAGGCGCCCGAGCAGCGGGCCGTCCGCTACCGCGATCCGGCCTGGCGCGCGATGGCGATCGAGCAGCTGAAGTCGACGCCGCTGCCGACGCGCTGGGAGAACTTCGATCTCGTCGAGAGTGAAGTCCATCCGCAGCACATCGAGCGAAGGCTCGTCGACATCGCCCGCGAGCGGGGAGAGCATCCCTTCGACACGATGGTCGCGCTCTCGCTCGAGGAGAAGCTCGAGACGCGGTTCCGCTATGTGCAGGCGAACGACGACGAGGCCGGCATCACGCATCTGCTCCAGCAGAAGCAGATGGCGCTCGGCCTCTCGGATGCGGGCGCCCATGTCGGCATGCTCTGCGACGCACCGCTGCCGACGGATCTGCTCGGGAACTGGGTGCGCGAGCGGGAGGTTCTCTCCCTCGAAGCCGCGGTCCACAAGCTGACGGGCGAGCCCGCCGGCATCTTCCGCTTCGAAGATCGCGGGGTCCTGCGACCCGGCGCGTTCGCCGACGTCTGCGTTTTCGAGCCGGACTCGGTCGCTCCGGGCAAGATCCGCCGTGTCCGCGATTTTCCAGCCGGGGCCGATCGCTTGACGGCGGATACGCCGACGGGCATCCGGCACGTCCTCGTCAACGGCACGCCGATCCACCAGGACGGCAAGCGCAGGCTGGAAGCGGTCGAGGAGCGGCCGGGGCAGCGTCCGAAACAGCTTTCCTTCCGTTAGGCGAGGCAGGGGCCGTTTGGACGATCGGACCGTCCGACCTCCGACCCCCGATCATCGGACCGGCGCGTCTGCAGCGCTCGAGTACCGCTCTCGCGAGAGGTGAACCGCGATGAAATCGGACCAGCCCGTCATCCTCGAGGTCGCG
>CAZFKD010000092.1:0-6337 GCA_964519695.1 uncultured Spirochaetaceae bacterium | reverse complement strand
CAGCCGCAATCCGAACGTCCCGCAGACCCAGGCAGCGCTCGTCGCGGACGCGATCCGCTGTATCGAAGCCGGCGCCTCGATCGTGCATACCCACGCGCCCGACATCTCCGTCGGCGGCGAGGCCGGCGCGCGCCTCTACCTCGACCATTTCGAGCCGATCCACGCGCGCTGCCCCGACGCGATCCTCTACCCGACGCTCGTCTTCGGGAAGACGATCCAGGAGAAGACGAGCCATCTCGAGCCGCTGCGCCGGCTCTTCCCGCTGCGGATGGGCTTCGTCGATCCGGGCTCCGTCAACCTGACGCCGACGGGCGAGGATGGTCTGCCCTTCCCGACCGATTGGGTCTACACGAACTCCCCGGCCGACATCGCCTACAAATTCGAGCTCTGCAAGCGACTCGGGATCGGGCCGGGGATGGCGATCTTCGAGCCGGGCTTCCTGCGGATGGCGCTCGCCTTCGAGCGGGCCGGGGCGATGCCGCAGGGCGCCTTCCTGCGCTTGTACTTCGGCGGCGAGGGCAGCTATCGCGGTCCCGGCCTGACCGATCTGCTCTTCGGCATGCCACCGCGCAAATGGGCGCTCGACGCCTATCTCGAGATGCTGGGCGACGTCGATCTGCCCTGGTCGGTCGCGGTCGTCTCGGGCGATCCGTTCGAGGGCGGGCTCGCGGAGCATGCGCTCGAGCGGGGCGGGCATCTGCGCGTCGGGCTCGAAGACTACGCGGGCGAGCGCCGGGTCTCGAACCTCGAGCTGGTCGAGCGTGCGGTCGCGCTCTGCGAGCGTGTCGGTCGGCCGGTGGCGACGGGAGTCCAGACCGCGGCGATGCTGCGGCTGCCGAGCGCTTAGGTTCCCTGGCGGCCGTCATCCTACGGCCCGGAGCGATCGCGGATGCAGGTCGAAGCGCAGTCGGCGGGGGAGGGGCACGGTTGGTGGCCCTACGTCGTGCCCTACGTCGTGTTCCTGCTCCTCTCGGAGGTCGGCGCGCGACTGCCCGATGCGGCGGATCCTTTCATGCTGGCACTGAAGCCGGCGATCGTGCTCGCGCTCGTGGTCGGGTTCTGGCTGCGCGGCGCCTATCCCGAGTGGCGACGGCCTACCGTCGCGATGACGGCGCCGGGCTTCGCGATGGACGTCCTCGTCGGTCTCGCGCTCACGGCCGTCTGGGTCGCCCCGTTCCTGCTCTTTCCGAACCTCAAGCCCGAGCCGGGCACCGAGTTCGATCCCGCGATGGCGGGCGAATCCGCCGTCGCGACGATCCTGGCCCTGCGACTCTTCGGTTACGCCCTGGTGACACCGATCTTCGAGGAGCTCTTCATCCGGAGCTTCGTCATGCGCCTCGCCGAGGTCTGGGAGAGCGAGCGCGATTTCCGCGACCTGCCGCTCGGGCAGTATTCCCTGCGAAGCCTGGTCGTCACGACCGTCGTCTTCTGCCTCGGGCACGTGCCGTGGGAGTGGTGGGTCTGCGTGCCCTGGATCGTGCTGTCGAGTCTGTGGTTCTACCGCCGCCGGAACCTCACGTCGCTGATGATCGTCCACGGCGCGACGAACGGTGCGCTGCTCGCCCTCGCGGTGTTCGGCGAGGGCTGGCTGCACGACGTGCAGGGCACGCCCTTCTCGTTCTGGTTCTTCGTTTAGGGAGCGGCGATTCCGTCTGCGAGGTCCGAGCGGGCGGGGCCGAGCCGATCAAGCCGCTCCGCGATGCCCCTGGCGAACGCGCTGTGCGAGCTCCGTCAGCTCGATGACCGCGTCCTGGAGGGCGTCCCGCTTCCCGTCACGGACGGCCGAGATCGCGTTGCGGGAGACGAGCGCGAGCCCCGGATAGCCGAGTCGATCGGCCTCGCTCGCGAGCAGACCCGCGAGGCGCGCGATCTCGGGATGGGATCCGGTGAGCTCCGCATCCTGGATCGCATCGATCCGCTCCGCCAGGCCGATCACGAAGCGATCGATCGCCTGGACGAGCTCGGGAACGTCTTCCTGGGTCGAGCGGATGGGGGGCTTGCGTTCGGACATGCTGCGGCGGTCATCGGCTCTGGTCGTCCGAAACTCAAGATCCCGGGCAGCCGGGGCTCGCGGTCGAGTCGATCCTGGCGCAGCTTCTGCCTCATGCGTTGCCATGCCTGCCGCAGCGAGGTCCCGCTCGCGTCCGGAGAATCCGTCGGATTCCGCGAGACCTGCGCACGATGTGCCGCCGATCTCCACGTCTGCCTCAATTGCGCGCACCACGATCCGAGCGCCTACAACGGCTGCCGCGAATCGAGCGCCGAGCGGGTGCTCGATCGGGATCGGGCGAATCGCTGCGACTATTTCCGTCCGGGGACGGGCGGAGGTCATGTCTCGGACGAGCGCAGCCGGGCCCTGGCCTCCCTCGATTCGCTCTTCAAGAAGAGCTGACGCCCGGCGCCCGGCCCGGCAATCCGCGCGTGTTTCGCAGGTCCCCGTGTCACCCGGGCGCACGGGTCGGGCACCAATCGGGGATCCAGCCGGCCAGCCCGATCGGCCGATCCGGCGAGTTGCGGGACACGACGCCAGCGAGACGGGCGGCAGCAGCCCGATCCGTATTCGTCTACCGTTGGGCCCCGTGCGGTCGAAAAGGCTCGCAGCGGCCCATCCGGGCAATCATCGAGGTCATCTGCGCCCGTGAACATCCTCGGTCTCTCTGCCTACTACCACGACAGCGCCGCCTGCCTGGTTCAGGACGGCCGGATCGTCGCCGCCGCGCAGGAAGAGCGCTTCACGCGCAAGAAACACGATCATCGCTTTCCGACCAACGCGGTCGACTTCTGCCTGGCGCAGGGCGGGATCGGGATCGGCGACCTCGACCTCGTCACGTTCTACGACAAGCCGCTCCTGAAGTTCGACCGCCTGCTCGAGACCTACATCGCCCATGCCCCTTCGGGCTTCAAGCTGTTCCTGATGGGCATGCCGCTCTGGCTCCGCGAGAAGCTGCATACGCCGCGTGAGCTCGATCGGGGTCTCCGTGGTCAGTACAAGGGCCGCTTCGTCTTCACGGAGCACCACGAATCCCACGCGGCGAGCGCGTTCTATCCGTCGCCCTTCGAGGAGTCCGCGATCCTGACGCTCGATGGCGTCGGCGAGTGGGCGACGGGGTCGATCGCGATCGGCCGCGGCCATCGGATCGAGATGCTCAAGGAGCTGCGCTTCCCGCATTCGCTCGGTCTGCTCTACTCCGCCTTCACGTACTTCACGGGCTTCAAGGTCAACAGCGGCGAGTACAAGCTGATGGGACTCGCGCCCTATGGCGAGCCGATCTACAAGGACCTCATGATCGAGAAGCTCCTCGATCTGAAGGCCGACGGCTCGTTCCGAATGGACATGTCGTATTTCGGCTACTGCAACAGCGACGTCATGACCTCGAAGAAGATGGACGATCTCTTCGGGGGACCACCGCGACGCGCCGAGACGGCGATCACCCAGCGCGAGATGGACATCGCCGCATCGATCCAGGCCGTGACCGAGGAGATCGTGCTCCGGATCTCCCGCTACGCCCACGAACTGACGGGCGCCCGCAACCTGACGATGGCCGGGGGCGTCGCGCTCAACTGCGTCGCGAACGGGCGGGTGCTCCGCGAGGGCCCCTTCGAGCAGGTCTGGATCCAGCCGGCGGCCGGAGATGCGGGCGGGGCGCTCGGCGCCGCGCTGTTCACCTGGCACGAGCTGCTCGACGAGCCGCGCAGCCCGCAGCTCCACGACGCGCAGTTCGGCTCGCTGCTCGGGCCGAGCTTCACGAACGACGAGATCCGGGCCTATCTCGATTCCGTCGACGCCGTGTACCAGTTCCACGAGAACGAAGACGACCTGATCGATCACGTCGCAGAGCTGATCGCGAGCGAGCAGGTCGTAGGACATTTTTCGGACCGCGCCGAGTTCGGTCCGCGGGCTCTCGGGTCGCGCTCGATCCTGGGCGACGCGCGCTCGCGCAAGATGCAGGCGACGATGAACCTCAAGATCAAGTTCCGCGAGTCGTTCCGGCCCTTCGCGCCGGCGGTGCTGCGCGAGGACGTCGACGATTATTTCGAGATGCGACCGTCCGAGAACAGCCCGTACATGCTGCTCGTCGCGCCCGTGCGCGACTCGAAGCGGCTCCCGGTCGCCAACGACGGGTCGAAGGGCCTCGACAAGCTGAAGCAGGTCCGATCGAGCATTCCCGCGATCACCCACGTCGACTACTCGGCGAGGGTCCAGACGATCGACCTCCATCATCATCCGCGCTTCTACAAGATCATCGCGCGCTTCAAGCAGAAGACGGGCAGCCCGGTCGTCATCAACACGAGCTTCAACGTCCGCGGTGAACCGATCGTGAACAGCCCCGAAGACGCCTTCCGCTGCTTCATGCACACGAACATGGATGCCCTCGTCCTCGAGAACTTCGTGGTCCTGAAGCAGGACCAGCCGAACGCGAAGGAGATCGACATCGAGGCCTATCTCAAGGAGTTCGCGCTCGACTGAGGTCGAACGCGAGTCGAAGGCGGAGCGCGAGATGAGCAAGATGATCGAGATCGACTGGCATCCGAACGAACGGATCCTGCGGCAGTTCGGGTGGATCGCGCTCGGGGGATTCCTCGGGATCGCGCTGCTGGCGTGGAACGAGTGGCTGGTCTTCTCCTTCGGGCTCGGCTCGGCGAGGGCGGCGGTGGCGGCGGGGTTCGCGGGGCTCGGCGGGCTGTCGGCGCTCTTCTCGCTGGTCGCGCCGAAGGCCAACAAGCCGATCTACCTCGGATTGACGCTGCTCTCCTACCCGATCGGATTCGTACTCTCGTATGCCATCATGGGCTTTCTCTTCTACGGGCTGATCACGCCGCTCGGGCTCGTCTTTCGCGCGATCGGGAAGGATCCGCTGAATCGCCGCTTCGATCCCGGGGCGACGACCTACTGGAGCGATCCTCGCCCGCGCCGGGGCAAGGAAAGCTACTTCCGACAATTTTAGGGAGACGGGCGACCCGAACCCCACTGCTGCTCAACTGGAGACCTGCGACCATGGCCGACCGAGACGTGAAGAAGGACGATTTCGCCGCGCAGGCGAGTGCGGAGCGCGACAGCCTCGTGAGCGAGTTCGTCGCCTTTCTCAAAGAGAACAAGAAATGGTGGCTCGCGCCGATCCTGATCGCGATCCTCGGGCTCGGACTGCTCGTCCTGCTCGGTGGGACCGCGGCGGCCCCCTTCATCTACACGCTGTTCTAGGCCGGCGGTGCGGCTGGATCGCGTGCGCGTTGCGCATTGCGATCCGGACTGGCCGGCGGCGTGGTCCGGACGCGGTGCTCCTCAGGCCGGTTTGCCGAGATCGGTCGCGAGGCCGGCGGCGCGGGTGGCGCTCATCGATTTCGCCTTGAGCTCGACGAAATCCGGCGGGATCGGGCAGAGCTGCTTCGAATAGGCCGAGAGCAGGACGCGATCGGCGAGCAGGCTGATGAGCCGCGGACAGCCCTGCGAGAACCAGTAGAAGACCCGCTCGACACCCGGTGCGAAGATCTCCTCGTAGCGTCCCCCGGCGACCTCGATCCGATGCGCGAGGTACGGCCGGATCTGGGCCTCGGTGAGCGGCGACATGTGGTGCTCGATCGCGATCCGCTGGCGGAGCTGGCGCAGCGATGGGCTCGCGAGCTTGCGGATCAGCTCGGGCTGCCCGGTCAGCACGATCTGCATCAGCTTCGCGGTATCGGTCTCGAGATTCGAGAGCAGCCGGATCTCCTCGAGCGTCGCCGCGTCGAGATTCTGCGCCTCGTCGATGATGAGCACCGTGTTCCGTCCGGTCCGCAGCCGCTCGAGCAGCATCCGGTTGATCGCGATCAGGTAGTCCGCAGTCGTCTCGAAGCGGCCCTCGATGCCGAACTCGGCGGCGATCAGCTTGAGCAGGTCGAGGGGCGTGAGTCCGATCGTGTTGATGATGAGAGCGGTATCGGTATCGCGGGGCAGCTCGCGCAGGGCGGCGCGGAGCAGGGTGGTCTTGCCGGTGCCGACCTCCCCTGTCAGGAGGAGAAAGCCCTTGTGGCGGGTGATGCCGTAGACGAGGGTCGCCAGACCTTCCTCGTGCGTATCCGACAGCCACAGGAAGCGCGGATCGGGGGTCAGCGAGAAGGGCAGCTCACGCAGCCCGAAGAAGCTCTCGTACATCGATTCCTGCCGTCTCCCGTCGAGCGTATCCGGCGGGACCGTTTCGCTCCGTTCCGAACCCTACCGCGTGCCGGCTCACTCGAGTGGGTGGCCTTCGGCGCCGGGTTCGGGTCGCCCCGGAGAACGCCTTCTCCAAGGGGCGCGCTCCGTCTCTCGGGCCACTAGAGCCCGCTGCCGCCCGAATTGCCGCCCTGCGGACGCAGCGTA
>CAZFKD010000091.1:8632-11408 GCA_964519695.1 uncultured Spirochaetaceae bacterium | reverse complement strand
GGGCTGCCGCGCGCAGTGCGCGCCGCATCATCCGCTCTTCCCGTGCTGCGATCGTCCGATCCGAAGCGCTCATCGACGAACGCCGAGGGGCCTCACGGTTCTTTCGATCTCGCGTTCCCCCGCGCCCCGGCCGCCCGCCGCGATCTCGGCGAAGAAGATCTCGTAGTCCTTGGGGCTGCTGAAATCGAGGAAGACCGAGGCGAAGCGAACGCCTGCGAGGGCATCGATCGAAGAGAGATCCTCGAGCGCGCGCCGACCGATCTGCTCGCTCGTCACCTCCCGCTCTCCCGATTCCTGCAGCTCGCGCTCGACCCGGTCGATCAAGCGCTCGATCGCCTCGGTCGAGACTGGTCGCTTCACACAGGCATGCTCGAGGCCGCGCCGGAGCTTGCCGCGATCGAACTCCTCGCGCCGCTCGTCGCTCTTGATCACCCGCGGCAGGGTTTCTTCGACGCGCTCGCGGGTCGTGAACCGGCGCCCGCATTCGTCGCACTCGCGGCGACGGCGGATTTCCGCACCTTCGTTCGCGAGCCGCGAATCGACGACACGATTGCCCTCGTCACCGCAGAAGGGACACTGCACGGCCTAGCCCGACTCGGTCCAGCGCTGCGGATAGAGCGGGAACTTCCGGCACAGCTCTGCCACCTCGTGCCGGATCGCATCGAGCCCGTCGACGTCGCCGGGATTCTCGAGCACCCGGGCCACGAAAGCCGCGATCTGCCGCATCTCGGGCTCGCGCATGCCGCGGGTCGTCACGGCCGGCGTCCCGATGCGCACGCCGGAGGTCACGATCGGCTTGCGCGGATCGAACGGGATCATGTTCTTGTTGGCCGTGATCCCCGCGCGATCGAGCAAGATCTGCGCCGCTTTGCCCGTCGTATCACGCCCGACCAGCGAGAGCATGAAGAGATGATTGTCCGTTCCGCCGGAAACGATCTTGAAACCCTTCTCGTTCACCGCCTGGGCCAGTACTGCGGCGTTCGCCACGACCTGGCGACAGTAGTCGCGGAAGCTCGGCTGGGCCGCCTCCTTGAACGCGACCGCCTTGCCCGCGATGACGTGCATCAGCGGACCGCCCTGTAGACCGGGGAAGATCGCGCTGTCGAGCTTCTTGGCCCACGCTTCGTCGCAGAGGATGAGGCCACCACGCGGACCGCGCAGCGTCTTGTGGGTCGTGGTCGTAACGATCTGGGCCTGGCCGACCGGGCTCGGATGGACACCGGCGGCCACGAGGCCGGCGATGTGGGCGATGTCGGCGAAGAGCACGGCGCCGACCTCGTCCGCGATCGCCCGAAACGCCTTGAAGTCGATCGTGCGGGAGTAGGCCGTCGCGCCGCATTGGATCATCTTCGGCCGGCGCTCGAGCGCGAGCGCGCGGACCTGGTCGTAGTCGATCTGCTCGTTCGCCTGCGAGACGCCGTAGGGCACGATCGTGAAATGCTTGCCGGAGAAGTTGACGGGGCTGCCGTGGGTGAGGTGGCCGCCATGGTCGAGGTTCATCGCGAGGACGGTGTCGCCGCGCTGGAGGACCGCCTCGTAGACGGCCGCGTTCGCCTGCGAGCCGGAATGGGGCTGGACGTTGGCATGCTCGGCGCCGAAGAGCGCCTTCGCCCGGTCGATGGCCAGCGTCTCGACCTCGTCGACCTCCTCGCAGCCACCGTAGTAGCGCCGGCCCGGATAGCCCTCGGCGTATTTGTTCGTCAGAACCGATCCGACCGCTTCGAGCACGGCATCGGACACGAAGTTCTCGGACGCGATCAGCTCGAGCGAGAGTCCCTGCCGCCGACCCTCGCGCCGGATGAATCGAGCGATCTCGGGATCGGTGCGATCGAGATGAGGGGTCAGGGAATCGGACATTTTCAGCTACTCCTTCTGGCGCACCTTCGGGCGCGTCACCGGATCCTCGGGGCATGACCGCTCGCGGGTCGGCACCGACGAGCGCGCTGCGGCACGAGGTCGGGATGACCCGATCCCGGACGTTCCGGGACTGGCTCCCTCGCCCGATGCGATCCGCACCGCGCACACCCCGTCCCGGCCGCGCCGGGCCCCGAAACGAGAAGGCCGAGCGTTACGCTTCGACGCGCTCTTTCAGGTAGTCGATCGCATCGGCGATGGTCTGCATCTTCTCCGCGTCGTCGTCGGGAATCTCGATATCGAAGGTCTCTTCGAGGGTCATGACGAGCTCGACGATGTCGAGCGAGTCTGCGCCGAGGTCGTCGATGAACGAGGCGTTGAGCACGGCCTCCTCCTTCGATACCCCCAGCTGCTCGACGATCAGATCGGTGACGCGCGATTCAAGCGACGACATGGTCAACGCTCCTCCAAGACTCGATCCTGATGAGACGATGAAAGCTAGCGCCGTACCCCCCGTACGGCGACGGCCGGGGGCCTGCAGGATCAGGCCGAACCCTCGTTCTCCACCTCGTTCGATGCCAACAGCGCACGGACTTCGGCGAGCTCTGCGAGCTCGGAAAAATTGGCCCTCGCCGCCCTGCGTTCGATGCGCGCGATCAGGCCCGACAATACCCGCCCCGGACCGACTTCGAGGAAGCGATCGACGCCGAGCGCGCGCATCCGCACGACCATCTCGGTGAAACGGACCGGCGCCGTCACCTGTGCGCGCAGCAGGTCGGCCATGCGGGTCGGATCGGCGTTGGGCTCGGCTTCGACGTTCGTCACGATCGGCGGCACCGCCGGCCGGAATCGGAGCTTGGCGAGCTCGCCCTCGAGTTTCTGGGCCGCGGGCGCCATCAGCGCGCAGTGGAAGGGCGCGGAG
>CAZFKD010000091.1:0-8622 GCA_964519695.1 uncultured Spirochaetaceae bacterium | reverse complement strand
GCCAACGGGGCGACGAGTCCGCGGCGAGCGAAAAGGGCGCGGAGACCGGCAACGGAACGGTCTTCTTCGCGCCGAGCTCTCGCGCGCGGTTGCAGGCGATCTCGACCGCGACGGCATCGCCGGCGATGACCGTCTGCTGGGCCGAGTTGTAGTTGGCGGGCGTGACGACGAGTCCCGTCTCCTCGGCGGCGCGGCGACACGCGTCGGCGACGACGTCCGGATCGACACCCATCACGGCAGCCATCGCACCGCGCCCCTCGGCGACGGCTTCCTGCATAAGGCGTCCACGCAGGTTCACCGTCCGGACCGCATCCTCGAAGTCGAGCGCATCGGCAGCGACCATCGCGGAGTATTCACCGAGGCTGTGGCCCCCGACGTAGGCGGGTGCGAGCGCGCCGACCTCTTCTTCGAGAGCGCGCAGGAGCGCGATGCTCGTCGTGAGGATCGCCGGCTGCTGGATCTCGGTCCGGCGGAGCTCTTCTTCGGGGCCCTCGAAGCAGAGCTTCGCGAGCGGCAGCTGCAGCACGTCGTCAGCCGCCTCGAAGGTCTCCCGCGCTGCGCGCGAGGATTCGAAGACGTCCCGACCCATGCCGACCGACTGGGAAGCCTGACCCGGGAAGAGAAGAGCGAGCACGGGTTCTACTCGTCCGCCACTGCGACGATCGTGCGACCCTTGTAGCTGCCGCAGCTCGCGCACACGCGATGCGGCGCCTTCGGCGCCCCACACTGCGGGCAGGCGCTGGACGCCGGCGTGCTGAGCGCGTCGTGGCTGCGGCGCTTGTCGCGCCGGGACTTCGAGGTCTTGCGTTTCGGAACCGCCATGGAAACCGTCTCTCCCTTGGGCCGGCCTCAGCCGGCGTTCATCATCTTCGCTGCCCGGAGCCCGAGCCCTTCTCCGTCCGTACCTTCCCGGCCCTGCGTTCGCGCGACCCGTTCGTCGCTGCCCCCGACTCCGGCGTCGCCTTCCAGTTCGCCAACACCGCGAACGGACTCTCCACCCGCTCGTCGACGCAACCACACCGAGACGCCGGGTCCGTCCCGCGCTCCATCCCGCGCTCCATCCCGCGCTCCATCCCGCAATGGGGACAGAGGCCCGGGCATTCTTCCTCGCAAAGCGGCTGGATCGGCATCGCCGTCGCAATGACTTCCGCGAATACGTCGTCCAGGAAGATCACCGGCCCCCGAAACCAACCCGCCTCGAGGTCGTCTCCCAGACAGATCCCGTTCTCCGCGATGGCGCGCGCTCCTTCGGGATCGATCGCCTCCTGGGCTCTCACATTCCCCCATGGATTCTCCTCGAGCGGCTCGAGAACCAGTCGAAAGGAGTCGCGAAGCGCGTGAGCATAGCGCCGCGTGCATCGACTGCACTCGACGGAAAGGCCGCCCTCGAGCCCGCCCTCGACGAGCAGGCCCCCGCCGAGGCGCTGGGCGGAGACGGTGAAGCGGAAAGGCTGCTCGACCCGCGCGTCCCCGGCCGGATCTTCCGACCCCGGCCGGGCAGACCACCACGCCACCGACGCCTCGTACTCGAAGCGCTGCGGCCGATCCGTCAGCCGATCGATCATGAGCTTGAACTCGGACATCGACGAATCCGTCACCGGCTGGGGCCGGGCCCGCAGGGCCGACAAATACGACTTGGGGATTGGGGGTCTTCTATGGGGGATGAGCGCCGAGGGGCGCAACTCGGAAATAGCGCAGGGGACCCGCTGGCGCCAAGCGGACGCGCCGCCCTGCACACGAGCTGCGATATCCTGCGCGCCACATGTCGACCCTTCGCACCCGCTTCGCCCCCAGCCCCACGGGGTTCCTCCATATCGGCGGTGCACGGACCGCCCTCTTCAACTGGGCCCTCACCCGCAAGGCGGGGGGCACCTTCATCCTCCGCATCGAAGACACGGACCTCGAGCGCTCGACCCGGGAGTCCGAGGCTGCCGTGCTGGAGGGCCTCGAGTGGCTGGGCATCGACTGGGACGAAGGGCCGTACCGCCAGAGCGAGCGGGGAGATCGTCATCGGGCCGTCGTCGAGGACCTGCTCGCCAAGGGCAGCGCCTACCGCTGCATCTGCACCCGCGAAGAGCTCGAGGAGCACCGCAACCGCGACATCGCCGCCGGGGGCAAGGGCAACTACGACGGCCGCTGTCGCGACCGCGGCCTCGGTCCGGATTGCGGACCCCATACGGTGCGGCTGCGGATCGACCACGAACGTGCGCTCCGATGGGACGATCTCGTCTTCGGCCCCAGCGGCCAGGACGCCAGCGAGATCGGCGACGGCATCCTCCGCCGGAGCGACGGCACCCCGCTCTACAATCTCGCCGTCGTCGTCGACGACATCGACATGGGCATCACGCACGTCGTGCGCGGCGCCGACCACCACAGCAATACGCCCTTCCAGCTCGCGATCTACCGGGCGCTCGGCGCGCCGGTCCCGATCTTCGCGCACGTCCCGCTGATCGTGGCGGAGAGCGGGCGCAAGCTCTCGAAGCGACGTGATCCGGTGTCGCTCCAGCAGTTCCGGGCGGACGGGTTCCTGCCCGAGGCGATGCTCAACTGGCTGGCGCGGCTCGGTTGGTCGCACGGCGATCAGGAGATCTTCTCCGCGGCCGAGATCATCGAGCATTTCGACCTCGCCCACGTCGGCCGCTCGGGCGCGCAGGCGGATCTCGCGAAGCTCGCCTGGCTGAACCAGCACTATCTGAAGCAGCGCCCGTCGGAAGACCTCTACACCGCAGTGCGTCCCTTCCTCGCCGAGGTCGCCGGCCACGACGTCGCCCGGGACGCGCGCATCGACAAGCTCCTCGATCTCCTGCGCGAGCGGTCGACCCGTCTCGGCGAGATGGCCGAGAAGGCGCGCTTCGCGCTCCTCGACCGGATCGAGATCGAGCCGGACGCCGCGAAGAAGCATCTGCGTCCGGCGGTGGCGGGGGCGATCGAAGCACTGATCGAGGCGCTGGCGGGCTGCGCCGACTGGACCGCCGCGGCGATCGAAGCGGCCTTCGAATCCGCCTGTCGGGCGGCTGGGGATCTCAAGCTCGGCAAGCTCGCCCAGCCCGTGCGGGTCGCGGTGACGGGAACGACCGCTTCGCCGGGCATCTACGAGACGCTGGAGGTCGCCGGACGCGAGCGCGTGCTCGCACGGCTCCGCGATGCGGTGGTCTCGATTCGCGAGCGGGCGGCCGAAGCCGATGGGCACCCGGACGCAGGATCCGGTTAGCCGAAGAGCCGCAGGAGCCAGAGACGCGGGAGAAACAGGCTCGCGAGCGCGCCGACGGCGATCGCGGGCGCGAATCCGAAAGGACTCGCGAGCGCACCGCGGCCCGCCGCCTGCACGCCGCCGAGCACGAGGCCGACGAGCGACGAGGCGAGGATCGAATCGAGCACACCGACCGGTCCGAGGACGGCGCCGATCATCGCGAGCAGCTTGACGTCGCCGAGCCCGAGCCCCGGAAACCAGAGCCAGTAGTCGGCGTCCATCGGCCGCGGCAACGCGACGCCTTCGCCGGGCCAATGCTCGAAGCGCCGCCCCATCGCGACCGAGATGCGCGCATGCAGGAAGGCGACCGACCAGAGCACGCCGGCGCCGATCACCGCTCCCGACGCGCTCCGCACCAACGCGTCGAAGTACGCGACACCCTGATGCCAGAGCGCCAGCGGCACGACGACGAGCGCGACGGCGAGACCGCCGAGCGAGATGCCGTCGGGAATGATCTGATGGTCGTAGTCGATCATCGCGGCGGCGACGAGCGCGGCGGCGAAGGCCCAGTGGACGGGCGTCAGGACGCTCGCGCCGAAGCGCATCGCGATGGCGATGAACAGCAGGCCCGTGAGCAGCTCGACCGCGGGATACCGGAGCGAGATCGCGACACCGCAGCTCCGGCACCGCCCCCGCAGAAACGCATACGAGACGAGGGGGACGTTGTCGAAGGGCGCGATCGGCGTGCTGCAGCGGGGACAATGCGAAGGCGGCGAGACGATCGACAGACCTTCCGGAACGCGGTGGATCACGACGTTCAGGAACGAGCCGATCAGCAGCCCGACGAAGAGCGCCATCGGCAGGAGCGCACCCTCTGCGATCTCGATCGACATGTCGAGCGCTTCCCCTCTCGCGTCCGGCCGGAGCGGAGCCAGAATCTACGCGATTCGGAGCCGACCGACCCGTCCGGCGAATGCCCGAATGACGGCTTGCCTACTTGAGATCCCGGCGACTGAAAATGCTGGCAGCCAGGATCAGCGTCGCGCTCGCGTAACCCGTCGCATAAAGAAGCGCGAACCCGACCTCGTGGCCCTGGATCGGCAGACCATGCACCGCTTCGAGCGTCTTGTTGAAGATCTCGAAGTCCGGGAGTACCGCGTAGATCGTCGATGCGACGCGAGACACCGAAGCGCTGTCCGACTGCTGCCCGAGCAGATAGAGGTCCCGCGAGAGGTGTCCGATCAGCCAGATCCCGAAGGTGTAGAAGGAAGCCAACATCGGTGTCGTGAACGAGGAGAAGAGCGTCGCGACCGCCACGAGCACCATCAGCTCGAGGCCGAGCAGACCGACGGCGACGCCATGACGGACCGTGAGATCGGCGCCCGAGATCAGCGAGACGGCGGTGAAGGCGAGTGCCATCAATAGGAGCTGGAGCCAGACGGTGAAGGTCAGGCCGGCCCATTTTCCGACCAGGAACTCGCTGCGCGAGACCGGTTTGGAGAGGATCGTGAAGATCGTCCGGCGCTCGACCTCGTCGTGGATCAGGCCGACGCCGACGAATATCGCGATGCCCGCGCTGAAGAGGCGAATCGCCGCCAAACCCATGTCCTGGAGGATCTCGTCGACCTCGACGTAGGAGAGCGTCGCGAGCAGCGCGCTCGCGGCGATCATCACGACCGAGAATCCGAGCAGGGCATAGAGGAGCTTGTTCCGAATCGCCTCGCGGAAGGTGTTCGTAGCGAGCGCGTGAACGCGGACGAGCGACTTCGACATCAAGCCTCCTCCGCCGCGCGGACGGCATCCATGAAGACGTCTTCGAGCGAGGGTCGGAGCGAAGAGACCGAGACGATCTGCGCCCCGGATGCGAGGACCATGGCGAGCGCCTGGTCGAGCCCTTTCTCGGGTATCTGGACTTCGATCCGATCGCCGCAACCCTGGAGCTTCGCGGCATGGAGAGCCTCGAGCTCTGCAGCGACCGCCGCCGAAAGACCGGTCGCCACGATCTGAGTGGCTTCGACACCCGACCCGACCAGCTCTCCGATCCGGCCCTCTCGGCGAATGGCGCCCTTCACGATGATCGCCACGCGATCGCAGATCATCTCGACGTCGGAGAGGATGTGCGTGTTCATGAATACGGTCTTGCCCTCCGCTCGAAGCGCGAGGATGACGTCGCGTACCTCGCGCCGGCCGATCGGGTCGAGACCACTCATCGGCTCGTCGAGGAAGACGACCTGCGGATCGTGGATCAGGGCCTGGGCGACACCCACCCGCTGCAACATGCCCTTCGAGTAGGTCCTGAGCCGAGCATCGGCCGCGTCCCCGAGATGGACGAGCGCGAGCAGGTCGTCGACGCGGGCGGCTCGGCCGCCGGCGTCGACACCGGAGAGACGCGCGTAGAAATCGAGGATCTCTCGCGCAGTGAGGAATGGATAGAAATAGGGATTCTCCGGCAGGAAACCGATCTGGTCGCGGAATTCGGATTCGGCAACGTTGCGGCCGAGGATCGAGGCACGACCCGAGGTCGGACGCACGAGGCCCAACAGGACCTTCAGCGTCGTCGTCTTGCCGGCCCCGTTGGGCCCCACGAATCCGAAGATCTCTCCTTCGTGCGCAGCAAAGCTCACGTCCGAGAGGACCCGCCGCTTCCGGATGCCGAAGCCCACGCGAAAATCCTTGACGAGATTCTCGGCGCGGACGACCTCACGCCCTTCCCCGCTCACTTCTCCCCTCCCGACTTTTCCGCAACGAGGCGTGCCTGCTTCCAGGCCTCGAGCCGCTCTCGGTCGACCGGCGTGTAATTCACCTCGTATCGCCGCCCCAGATAGCTCGACACGATGCGATTCGTCTTCGGATCGATCTTCCAGCGCGAGCCGCGCGCGAGCGACGGCGGAATCTCGTCGGGCTCCGGGCTCGGCAGCCTCTCGAGCATCCGATGGGGCGAACGGACGAGATCCTCGACGTCCGTGACGTCGTGACCCGCGAGCCTCCGATACGCACTGCGAGCCGCCTCGAGATGCCGCGCCTTGTACTCGATCTCGATCTCGTCGAGTGCGATCTGGATCTGCGCCCGGTCGTCGGGATCCTGCGTGTTCCGCAGCATCTCGCGCAGGAAGATCTCGGCGACCTCGATGTCGCTGGTCTCCGCCTTGAGTCGCGCGACGAGCCTCGGAAGGTAGGCTGGGGCACCGGGGAGATGGACCGCGCGCTCGAGCGCCTCGGCAGCCAGTTCGTACTCCCCGAGGTAGAAGAAGCGGGCGAAGCCGAGATAGAAATGATTCCGCCAGTCGTCGCCATGATGGACGATGCCACGCTGGAGCAGTCTGATCGATTGGCGGACCTGGCTTTCGTCGAAGGTCAGCCAGACCGCGGCGAAGCGGTAGGGATGGTCGACTTCGGGATTCAACGTCGTGACGACGTCCACGAGCTTGCCGAGATAGTCCGCCCGATCGTGGTCGACATACGCAGAGCCGCCGACGACCTGAACGGCCTCGAGCCAGTAGAAATCCGCCAGCAGGGCGTCGAAGCCGAATGCGAGCGCGTGCACCTGCTTCGGGTCCGGTACGAAGCCCGCGAATCCACCATCCGGCCGCTTGACCGGCAGCTGCGCGTGCGCCCAGCCGACGCAGCCCACGGAAACGATCAGCAGCGCGAACTGCATCCACTTCGGTCTCGACAACTCGTGCCCCTTTTGACGCTGTCGAATGGCGAGGATCATCGGACGGGTCGTATCGGCGACGGATACGGACGGAGAATCCAGATCGATGCCGGGCTGCAATCGCCCTTCACTAGAAGTCGTCTGAATTCGTGACGCGAGCGACTTCATCGAGGACGCGCTGCCCGCTTGCGTTGAGCGGCGGAGAATAGATGGGGAAGAGCCCGGACGTGCAGAACTCCCCGTTGGCATCTGGATGTGCGAGGATCAGCGCAGACAGGTTTCCGTCGCCGTCGAGGTCGCCGTAGGCGGTCGCGGTGAAGCAGCCTTCCGTGCAGGCACCGCAATTCCCGAGCCAGGGCTCGTCTCCCGTCGCGGTGTCGTAGTCGAAATAAACGTCGCCGTCCGGCATCCAGCCGACCTCGCGGAACTCCACCGCGATGCCTTCCTTGGGTCGCTTGAAAGCGGTCGGTGATCCGCCGAGCGTTCCACTCGGCTCCGCAGCGACCGCCACGAAGTCGCTGAACTCCGCGAAGTACGACTTCTGCGTCTTGGCGAGCGCGGAGAGGTTGGCGTAGGCCTCGGTTCGCTTCGATGAGAGTTGATAGTTGATGAACGAAGGTATCGCGGTCGCTGCCAGAATTCCCAGGATCGCGACCACGATCATCAGCTCGATCAAGGTGAAACCCCGGGTTCGCTTCAGGCTCCGTCTCGACATCGAAATTCTCCCTGTGGGGTCGTCCGTCCAATTACGATCGGTCGGGCACGCCCATCCGACGGGACGAGAGCAACCCGCGTGCCAGCCGACACACAATGCGATGCCCATCGGCAAGAGATTCCGCACCCTTGAGGCATTGCTCCCGCTTCTCCGGCTCGGGTCGGCCTGACCGGGGACGATTCGCGGCGTGATGGCCCGCACGGTGCAGCGACAAGCGTCCCTGAGCGACGAAATGGGGCACTTCGCCGCCCCTCATTCGATCCAGGACCGAAGTTTCCGCAGGACCGCCGCGTCCCTACCCCTCGGGTTGACAGCCGCTGCGCGGCGCGGCTAGTCTCGCGCGCCTTCGCGGTGCGCTCCCATCGTCTAGTGGCCTAGGACGCGGCCCTCTCAAGGCTGAAACACGGGTTCCGTTGGGAGCACCATGAATCCTGCCCAGGTCGCCTCCGCGCGCTGGTCGCGCGAGACGGCGTCGAATTCGACGCGAGGCCCGAGCCCGGCATGAGCAGCGAGCTCGTCTTCGCCTTCCTCGACTGTGAATTCGGTGGCCTCGACGTCGATCTCCACGATCTGACGGAGGTCGGCGTGATCGTGACGGACGCGCGCCTCAATGAGTTCGCTTCGGGCCAGTGGCGCGTGCGCGCCCGCCCCGAGCGCATCACGCCCGAGTCGGCGGCGATCTTCGGCTACGACCCGGAGCTCTGGGCGCAGGCGCCGGGGCTGCGACAGGTCCTCGGCGAGATCGTCGCGCTGCTGCCGCGCGACCGGAAGGTCGTGCCTGCGGGCCAGAACGTCCGCATGGACGTGCTCTTCCTCGAGCGTGCCTTTCGCCAATGCGACATCGCCTACCCGTTCGACTACCACGTGATCGATCTCGCGACGCTCTACTATGCCTGGTCGCTCGTCGCCGGCGAGCCGGCGCGGTCGATCTCCCTTCGCCAGGCCGCGACGACGGCGGGACTCCTCGGCGAGGGCGGCGTCGCCCATCGGGCGCTCGAAGACGCGCGGTTGACGCTCGAGTGCTTCCGGCACTACATCGGCCGCCTCGCCCCCCGCGAGCCC
>CAZFKD010000090.1:0-11411 GCA_964519695.1 uncultured Spirochaetaceae bacterium | reverse complement strand
GACGACGACGTCGTGAAGCGCGACATGGCGATGGTGCCCTACCCGATCGTCAAGGCGAAGAACGGCGACGCGTGGGTGAAGCTCGGCACGAAGGAGATGGCGCCGCCGGAGGTGTCCGCGCGCGTCCTCGCCCGCATGAAGCAGACCGCGGAGGAGTACCTCGGAGCTCCGGTCACCGAGGCGGTGGTCACGGTGCCCGCGTACTTCAACGACGCGCAGCGCCAGGCGACCAAGGACGCCGGGCGCATCGCCGGGCTCGAGGTCAAGCGCATCATCAACGAGCCGACCGCGGCCGCCCTGGCCTACGGCCTCGACAAGAAGGGCGACGAGAAGATCGCCGTCTACGACTTCGGCGGCGGCACCTTCGACATCTCGATTCTCGAGGTCGGCGACAACGTCGTCGAGGTCAAGGCCACCAACGGAGATACGCATCTCGGCGGCGACAACCTCGACCAGCGCCTGATCGATTACCTCGTCGACGAGTTCAAGAAGGACCAGGGCATCGACCTGCGCAAGGATCCGATGGCGACCCAGCGCCTGCGCGAGGCGGCGGAGAAGGCGAAGATCGAGCTGTCCTCGGCCCAGTCGACCGACATCAATCTGCCCTACATCACCGCGGACCAGACCGGCCCGAAGCACCTCACGCTGAAGCTCTCCCGCGCGAAGTTCGAGCAGCTGATCGACGACCTCGTCGACCGCAGCCTCGAGCCCTGCAGGAAGGCGCTCGCCGACGCCGGCCTCCAGCCGGGCGAGATCGACGAGATCGTGCTGGTCGGCGGGACGACGCGCGTGCCGCTGGTCCAGCAGAAGGTGAAGGCGCTCTTCGGCAAGGATCCGAACCAGACGGTCAATCCGGACGAGGTCGTGGCGGTCGGCGCGGCGATCCAGGGCGGCGTGCTCGCGGGCGACGTCAAGGACGTGCTGCTGCTCGACGTGACTCCGCTCTCGCTCGGCATCGAGACCCTCGGCGGCGTGATGACGAAGCTGATCGAGCGCAACACGACCGTGCCGACCAAGGCCCAGCAGACCTTCTCGACGGCGGCGGACAATCAGCCGCAGGTCGAAATCCGGGTGCTTCAGGGCGAGCGCGAGATGGCGGCGGACAACCGCGAGATCGGCCGCTTCATCCTCGACGGCATTCCGCCGGCGCCGCGGGGCATGCCGCAGATCGAGGTGACGTTCGACATCGACGCGAACGGGATCCTCTCGGTCGGCGCGAAGGACAAGGCTTCGGGCAAGGTCCAGACGATCCGGATCGAGGGCTCGGGCGGCCTCTCGTCCTCCGAGATCGATCGCATGGTCAAGGAAGCCGAAGCCAACGCGAGCGCGGACGCCAGCCGCCGCGAGGTCATCGAGAAGAAGAACCAGCTCGACAGCCTGATCTACCAGGCGGAGAAGACGATCCAGGAGAACGAGGCCAAGCTCGACGAGACCGACAAGCAGGCCGTATCGTCCGCCCTGACCGAAGCGAAGGCGGATCTCGAGTCGGGCGACGTCGCGAAGCTCGACGCGGCCCGGCAGCGGGTCGAGGCGGCGATGCACAAGGTCGCCGAGAAGCTCTACAAGGCCGAAGGCGGCGCGCCCGGTGCGCCGGGCGGCGAGGGCACGGCCGGCGGTGCTGCGAAGTCGAAGGGCGGGGACGACGTGATCGACGCCGAGTTCACGCAGGAGAACTAGGATTCCGGAGAAGAACCGTCCGCACCCGCTGCTCGAGCTGTACGGCGAATTCGCAGGCCGCCTGCGCGGCGGAGATCGCTGGCAGCCGGCGGCCGACGTCTTCGAGACGCGGGACGAGATCGTCCTGCGCTTCGAAGTCGCCGGCGTGCGCGGACAGGATCTCCGGGTCAACGTCGCCGGCTCGGTCGTACGGCTGCGCGGTGTCCGGCGGCCGCCGCCGATGGAGTCGATCGATCGCCTTCAACAGATGGAGATCACGTTCGGTCCCTTCGAGCGCGAGATCCTGATCCAGACGCCCTTCGACGCGGAGGCCGTCCGCGCTCGACTCGAGGACGGCTTCCTTGAGGTCCGGATTCCCAAGAAGGTCCCGGTCCGTCGGACGTTGTCGATCCAGATCGAGTAGAACCGGGTCGAACGAAGCAGGGCGAATCCAGCCGCCGGCCCGCGAGGGTCCGGCGGAATCGAGGACCGATGGACGAAGAACAACAAGAGAAGTCGCCGATCGAAGAGCGGCGCGGCGGCACCGAGATCTCGGTCGCGAGCGGGCTCGCGGACGAAGCGGACGAGTCCGCCGAGCTGCCGGAGGAGCTCCCGGTTCTCCCGCTCAAGAACACGGTGCTCTTCCCCTATCTCTTGTCGCCGCTGCTCGTCAACACGCCGGCCTCCCAGCGCCTGATCGACGAGGTGCTCGTGCGTCCCGATCGGCTGCTGGTCTGCACCGCCGTGAAGCGCGACGTCGAAGGGCCGCCCGGCGTCGACGACGTCTACGGGGTCGGCACCGTCCTGCGCGTCGTGAAGATGCTGAAGTTTCCGGACGACTCGTACCGGCTGCTGGTCCAGGGGGTCGCGCGCGTCCGCCTCGAGCACTTCACGGGGACCGATCCCTACCTGCGCGCCACGATCCGCCGCATCGAGGACGTCGGCGGCAGCGCCGAGTCCGTCGAGATGACGGCGCTCCTCCGCAGCGTCGCGCAGCAATTCAGCACCCTCGTCGCCGAGAGTCCGCGGCTCTCGGACGAGCTCCAGGTCCTGGTCGCGAACCTCGCGGATCCCTCGAAGCTCGCGGACCTCGTCGCTTCGAATCTCGAGCTCGACGTCGCCGGCAAGCAGCAGATCCTCGAGGCCGAACACGTCGGCATCCGGCTCCGGCTCGTCCTCGATCAGCTTTCGAAGCAGACCGAGGCGCTCCAGATCGAGACCGAGATCAAGCAGAAGGTCCAGAACGAGATGGGCCGGACGCAGCGGGAGTACATGCTCCGTCAGCAGCTCGAGGCGATCCGCCGCGAGCTCGGCGAAGGCGAGGACGACGAAGAGGAAGCGACCCGTCTGCGCACCGCCGTCGAGGCGGCGGGCATGACGGAAGAGGCTCACAAGCAGGCCCTGCGCGAGCTCGAGCGGTTCGAGCAGACGCCGTCGGCGGCGGCCGAGCATTCGGTGATCCGGAACTATCTCGAATGGATGACGGCGATGCCCTGGAGCCGCGTCTCCGAGGACCATCTCGGCGTCACCGAGGCCCATCGCGTGCTCGACGAGGATCATTTCGGGCTCGAAAAGATCAAGGATCGGATCGTCGAATACATTGCGGTGCTCTCGCTGAAGCGGGATCTGAAGGGGCCGATCCTCTGCTTCGTCGGTCCACCGGGCACGGGCAAGACGTCGCTCGGGAAGTCCGTCGCGCGCGCGCTCGGAAGGGAGTTCGTGCGGATCTCGCTCGGCGGCGTCCGCGACGAGGCGGAAATCCGGGGTCACCGCCGGACCTACGTCGGCGCGCTGCCCGGCCGCTTCGTCCAGGGACTGCGCAAGGCGGGCACGCGCAATCCGGTGATCCTGCTCGACGAGATCGACAAGATCGGCGCCGACGGCCGCGGCGATCCGTCGTCGGCGCTGCTCGAGGTCCTCGACCCGGAGCAGAACCACGAGTTCAGCGACCACTATCTCGAAGTCCCCTTCGACCTCTCGCAGGTGCTCTTCATCGCGACGGCGAACGTGATCGATGCCGTGCCGCCGCCGCTGCGGGATCGCATGGAGGTGATCGAGCTGCCGGGCTACACGCTCGAGGAGAAGCTCGAGATCGCGAAGCGCTTCCTCGTCCCGCGTCAGCTCGAGCGCAACGGGATCGCCGACGTCGGCATCGAGATCGACGAAGTGGGGCTGCGGACGTTGATCGAGAGCTACACGCGCGAGGCCGGCGTCCGCAGTCTCGAACGCGAGATCGGCTCGGTCTGCCGAAAGCTCGCCCGGCGCGTCGCCGAGGGCGATGCGAGCTGTCCGAAGCAGATCGACGCCGCGCAGATCAAGGCGCTGCTCGGTCCGATCAAGGCCGAGCCGGATCTGGCGGAGGACGACGTCATGCCCGGCGTCGCCGTCGGGCTCGCCTGGACGCCGGCCGGAGGCGACATCCTGTTCATCGAATCGACGCAGATGGCGGGCAAGGGCGAGCTCAAGCTGACCGGCTCGATGGGCGACGTGATGCGCGAGTCCGTCGAGGCGGCGCGCTCCTGGCTGCGCAACCACGCGGGCGACTACGGACTCGATCCGACGGGATTCGATCAGCAGGATCTGCATGTCCACGTGCCGCAGGGCGCCGTGCCGAAGGACGGCCCGTCCGCCGGCATCGGGATGGTCTCGTCGCTGGCGTCGCTGCTGACGGGCCGGACGACGGTGCCCCGGGTCGCGATGACCGGGGAAATCACGCTGCGAGGCAAGGTCCTGCCCGTCGGCGGCATCAAGGAGAAGGTGCTGGCGGCCAAGCGGGCGGGCATCCAGCGGGTCGTGCTGCCAGAGAAGAACCGGCGCGACATCGAGGAGATCACGCCGGAGCTGCTCGCGGGCCTCGATCTGCGCTTCGTCGGGACGATCGACGAAGCCTTGCAATACACGCTCACTGCGGCACCGCAAGCGAGCTGACGCGATCCGCTGCGGGGTTAGAGTCCGTGTTCGCCCGCGGCGGGGTAGGCCGCAGGACGGGACGCGACGGGAGGGCAGGGTGATTCGCATCGCATCGAAGACCGGCGTCGTGCTCCTGGCTGCATGCCTGCTGTCGCTGGCGGGCTGCGTCACGCGCGGCGCCTACGACCGTCTCGACGAGCGCTTCGAGAAGCTCGAACGCGAGCGCTCGGCGCTCGAAGCCCGGGTCGAGCGGCTGACGATCGAGCGCACGAGCCTCGAAGCCCAGTACGTCGAGGCCCAGGAATCCTACGAAGACGAGCGCATCGCCCGGGAGGCGCTCCAGGGCAACCTCGCGAGCGTCGAGCGCAAAGCGAGCGAGCTCGACCAGAATCTCGACGCCGAGCGGCTCGCGCGCATGGAGGCGGCCGCGGCCCTCGCCAAGCGCGAGGCCGAGCTCGCGCGCATGCAGTCGACCTACGACGTGCTCGTCTCGGATCTCGAGTCGGAGGTCTCGGCGGGGCGGATCGAGATCCAACGCCTGCGCGAGGGGCTTCGTCTGAACGTCTCCGACGAGGTCCTCTTCGCGTCCGGCTCGGCGGAGCTCGATGCGAAGGGGCAGGAAGTCCTCGTCAAGGTCGCAGCCCAGCTCGTGCCGCTGAAAGACGCGATCCACGTTCGCGGGCATACCGATGATCGCAAGATCGGCGGCGCCCTGGCCGAGCGCTATCCGACGAACTGGGAGCTCGCGGCGGCGCGGGCCGCGAGCGTCGTCCGGCTGCTCGAGCGCAAGGGCGTGTCGCCGAAACGGCTTTCGGCGATCTCGCTCGGCCCGAACGATCCGGTCGTTCCGAACGACAGCGCCGATAACCGCGCGCGCAATCGGCGCATCGAAATCCTGCTCGTTCCCAAACCGGTCGAGGCGTCCGGCCCGGAGGCTTGAAGCCGACATGGCGAGCGACCACGGGCCTTCGGCGCTCGCCCTCGTCCGGCGCAGCCTCGTCCTGCTCGGCCTGATCGCCGAGGCGGCCTTCGTCTACCTGCTCTACCGGCTGGTCCGGCGCGGATCCCTGAAGCGGGATCCCGAGTGGATGGCTGCGCGCTTCGGCCGCTTCGCGGCGCGCTTCGTGCGCATCGCGACCCGCTTTCGCGGGGGCCTGATCAAGCTCGGACAGGTCGCGAGCCTGCGCGTCGACGTGATCCCGGAATCGATCACGGAGGAGCTCGTGAAGCTCCAGGATCGCGTGCCGCCGGCGCCCTTCGCCGCGATCGAGGCGCAGCTCGAGCGCGAGCTCGGCCGTCCGGTCGGCGAGGTCTTCGCCGAGTTCGATCCCGTTCCGATCGCCGCGGCCAGCCTCGGCCAGGTCCATCGTGCGCGCGATCATGCGGGGCGCGCCTGCGCGGTCAAGGTGCTCTATCCCGGGGTCGAGCGGTCGGTCGCCGTCGACCTGCGGATGCTCCGGCTTGCGCTCTGGCTCTTCGATCCGCTCGTCGCGCCGGACCTGCTCTCGATCCATGCCCAGCTCGCGCGCTCGCTGCTGCGCGAGATGGACTACATCGCGGAAGGCCGCGCCGCGGAGCGCGTCGCGGCGGCGATCGCGAAGGATCCGAAGCTGTGCGAGCAGGTCCGCGTGCCGGCGATCCACTGGGAGACGACGTCGCTTCGGGTCCTCACGATGGAGCTGATCGAGGGCGAGAAGATCAACGCGCGCGAGCGTCTCGCGGCGCAGGGCATCGACGTCTCCGATCGTGTCGCCTGGGCGACCCGGGCGTTCCTGCACCAGATGTTCCGCGAGCGTTTCTTCCACTGCGATCCACATCCCGGCAACCTGCTCGTCGACCGGGCGGGGCGCGTCGTGCTGATCGATTTCGGGATGCACGAGGAGATCGCGCCGGAGATCATGGAAGGGGTGCGCATGAACGTGCTCGCCGCGGTGACCCGCAACGAATCGCTCTGGGTCGACAGCCTGATCCAGATCGGAATCCTGCGGGAAGGCGACCGCGAGGCCGCGGGCGCGCTCGCACGGATCTCGTTCGATCCGGCCTACTACAACCTGACGCCCCGGGAGCTCTCGGAGATCGATTTCGGCGACTACTTCGGGAAGGTGCGCGAGCATCTCTGGCTGATCGAGGGGGCGCGGATGCCCGACGGCCTGCTCGCGTTCGGCCGTGCCTTCTCGCTGCTCTACGCCCTCGCCGTGGAGCTCGCGCCCGGCATGCGTCCGCTCGACGTCGTGGGCCCCTATGTGCTCGCCTTCCTGCAGCCGCAGCGCAAGCCGGCGGCCGAAGGGCCGCCCGGCGCCACCGGCGTGGCTTCGTGTTAGCGTTGGCGCGACCCCGAGCCTGGGAGAGAGCAGCGTCGATGGCGATCCATGCGGATGAATTCAAGGCAGCACTGGGCTCCTGGGCGAGCGGCGTCACGATCATCACCGCCCGGGCGGGCGAGCAGATCCACGGCATGACGGTCTCCGATTTCAGCGGCGCTTCGCTCGCGCCGCCCCTCGCGCTCGTCTGCGCATCGAAGACGTCGCATACGACCGCGATGATCCAGGCGGGCGGCTGCTTCGGCGTCAACGTCCTGCGCGCCGGGCAGCAGGCGCTCTCGAACCGGTTCGCGTCGAAGAAGGACGAGTGGACCCGATTCGAAGGCGTCGAGACCTTCGCGGCCAGGACCGGCGTTCCGCTGCTCGCCGACGCGCTCGTCAATCTCGACTGTCGCCTCGTGGCCGTCCACGAGGCAGGGGATCATCTGCTGTGCGTCGGCGAGATCGAGCAGGCGGAAGTTCGCGACGGGGAGCCGCTGCTCTACTTCCGCGCGAGCTATGGCCGATTCCAGAAGGATGTCTGACCGATCGCCTGGCGCGCGGGCGGGGTGGACTCCCCGCTCCGAAGGGGCGGGCGGCGGGTGTGGTCCCCTGCGCCGGAGGCGGGCGCGTGACGTGCGGATCGAGTCGCGCATTGGATCGGCCGATGAGCTCGCGGAATCCCGGGTTCGCGGTCGGGCCGACGGGATCATGCGGGGGGCATGAATGAGCAGCCTGATCCGTTGGTTGACGGCACCGGCCATCGAACTCGCGTCGATGGCGAACGACACGGCGGCGGTCCTGCGCCGGGAGCAGCGCTACCGGGACGTGCCCGCCGTCGAGCCGACGCCGGGACTCGTCGCCGAGGCGCTGGCCGACGGAACATTCTCCCTGCTCGTGAGTCTCGTGCTCGGCATGCCCGAGGCGCAGAGCGTCCGCCGCGGGCATCAGGAGCTGCTCGCGATGCGCGACTTCCTGGACCGCAACGGCTGGTTCAGCGACCCCGCCGCCTACCATCGGACGCCGCCCCGCCTGCGCGCCGTGACGCGTACGCCGAAGCGGGTCCGGCATCTCGGCCGGAAGATCGACTACACCGAGCTCGCCTTCGAGAGCGAATACGAGCCCCATCCCGGCGAGCCGGCGCGCGAGCGCTGGCTCGCCCAGGAAGAGAACGGCACGGCCGTCGCCTACCTGCTCGAGCATGCGGGCGGGGGTCGGCCGTGGCTCGTCTGCACCCACGGTTTCGGAATGGGCCAGCCGGGCGTCAACCTGACGGGCCTGAAGGCCCGCTGGATCCACGAGGAGCTGGGGCTCAACGTCCTGATGCCGGTCCTGCCGCTGCACGGGCCGCGCTCGGGGACGCGCATGAGCGGCGGCGGTTTGCTGCAGCCCGAGTTCGCGAGCGTGCTGCACATGTTCTCGCAGGCCGTCTGGGACATCCGCCGGATGGTCGGCTGGCTGCGTTCCCAAAGCGATGCGCCGGTCGGGCTGTACGGGGTTTCGCTCGGGGCTTATGCGGTCTCGCTCGCCTCGGCCTTCCTCGACGATCTGGCCTGCGTGGTCGCCGGCATCCCCGCGGTCGATTTCGCCTCGCTGGCGCGCGACAACGAGCCCTGGGCCTTCAAAGCCTATGGCGGGGATCTGCAGACCGACTGGGCGCTCGTGAACCAGGTGATGTTTCCCGTCTCGCCGCTGACCTTCGTGCCGCGCATGGCCGTCGAGAAGCGGTTCGTCTACGCCGGCGTCGCGGATCGTGTCGCCCGGCCCGATCAGGCGCGCGCGCTCTGGCGTCATTGGGGCCGGCCGCAGATCGAATGGCTCTCGTCGGGTCATGTCATGGGCTCGATGAAGCCGGCGCTGAAGCCGCTGCTGCGGCAGATCGCCGCCGACCATCTCTTCGAGCACGGCCGGGCGCCCTTCGCGACGGATCGAGCGCGCGAAGGCGCGACGCCTCGCTCGCACGAGGCGCCTGCGGATCGGGAACTCGATGCGGACGCGCCGGCGGCCGGTCTCGACCGGAGCGAATGATCGATGGCGCGCGTTTTCTACGAGCGGCTCGACGAAGAGGCCACGGCGGCGCTCGCGATCGAATCGTCCCGTCGCCGCGCCCATACCGGCATGATCCTGGTCTTCGAAGGTGGTCCGCTGCGGACGCCGGAGGGCGGCGTCGACTTCGCGCGCATCCGCGAGGTCGTGAACGCGCGGCTCCCGGAGCTGCCGCGACTGCGCCAGAAGCTTCGCCGGGTTCCGATCGACGGCCATCCGATCTGGGTCGACGATCCCGAATTCGAGCTCGATTTCCATCTGCGCCATTCCGCCCTGCCCAAGCCGGGACATGCCGACCAGCTCTGCAACACGGTGTCCCGCATCGCTTCGTCACGCCTCGATCGGTCGCGGCCGCTCTGGGAATGCTGGGTGCTCGAGGGCCTCGAGGGCGGGCGCTTCGCGCTCGTGTTCAAGATCCACCAGGCCCTCGATCGGCTCGAAGGCGCCGACCTGGTCCGCGCGATCCTCTCGCCGGACGCTGGACGCGCGGAGGTCTCACCCGTTCGGTTGTCGGCACGCCCGGCACCGGCGCCGGTCGAGCTCTTCGTGCAGGACGTCCTGCGGCAGTGGAATCCGACCCGGCGCGCGCTCAAGCAGGCGGTCCGGCTCGCGCGCAAGCCGCAGCTCGCGGCGAAGACGTTGAAGGACCAGGCGCGCGGGGTGCTGCGGGTCCTCGGCTACCGCCTGCGACATGCCTCGCGCTCGCCCTTCGACGGACCGCTCGGGCCGCATCGCAGCTTCGCGATCCAGACCCTCGATCTCGAGACCGTCCAACGCGTTCGTCGGTCGCTCGGAGGCTCGGTCCACGACTGCATCCTCGCGATCCTGACGGGCGCGCTCCGGCGCTATCTGGCGGATCGCCACGTCAGTCCGGTGACCGTCGATCTGCGGGCGGTGGCTCCGGTCCTCGCCGCGGACGAGGCGAGCGTGCGGCCGTGGTCGGTCGAGCTCCCGATCTGGGAGCCGACGCCGCTGTCGCGGCACGACCGCGTCCACGAGCAGACCCGCCGCCTGCGCACCCAGACCGACACCGCCAGCGGCGAGACCCTCATCGCCGGGAGCGACTGGACCGCCTCGCGCCGTTTCGCCCTCGGCGCGAATGCGCTCGGCGTTCTCGAAGGCGGACAGATCGCGATCGTGCAGACGCCGGGTCCGCAGCAGGTGCTCCATCTCGACGGCGCGAAGCTCGTCGCGGCCCATGGCATCCTGCCGCTGCAGGACGCGTCGGGATTGAACATGACCGTGATCGGCTATGCGGGCGGTCTCTTCGTCATGTTCAATGCAGATCCCGATCTCGGAATCGACGTGCGCGCCCTGCGCGATGCGCTGGCGGACGAGCTCTCGGAGCTGGTCGGATTCGTAGAAGGGCGCGGGCGTCTGCTACGGGCGGTTGGCGCCGACGCGGACTAACGCGATGCGGGCTCGCTCGGCTCGGCGGCCGATTTCTCGAGGATCTCCGGCTCGCGCGGGGCCGGCGGGTCGATGCTGGGAAGTCGCAGGACGATCGACGATCCCCGCGTTCCATTCGATTCGATCGCGAGCGAGCCGCCGTGTTCGCGCGCGATGCCATGGACGACGGAGAGGCCGAGCCCCGTTCCCCCGTTCGCCCGGCGCGTGGTGTAGAACGGCTCGAGGACCCGGAGCCGGTCGGACTCGGAGATCCCGATCCCGTCGTCCTGGATCTCGATGGTCGCCGTCCCGTCGTCCCGCTGGTCGCGGAGGGCGATCCGCACGGTCGTCGCGCCGGACTCGAGCGCGTTGCGGACCAGGTTCACGATCGCCTGCTCGAGCTGGGTCGGATTGGCCTGGACCCACTGCGAGATCTCGGGGACCTCGGGGACGAGCCGCGCGCCATGCTGCTCGGCGAAGGCAGAGGTGAGCCGGATCGATCGGAACACGAGGTCGCGCAGCGCACAGGCCCGTTTGTCGGTGCGCTCCTCGCGAGCGAACTGCAGCACGCCGCGCACGATGTCGCCGCAGCGCTTCGCCTCCGAGACGATGTCGACCAGCGCGGCGTCGATCTCGCGCCCGGCCGACGCGTCGCTGCGCATGATCTGGGCGAGCTGGGCTGCGGCCAGGATCGCGCCGACCGGGTTGTTGATCTCGTGGGCGATGCCCGACGCGAGCGTGCCGATCGACGCGAGGCGCTCGGAGGCCCGTAGCTGGGCCTCGGACTGCAGCAGCGCGTCGGTGGCGCGCTTTCGTTCGTCGATCTCGCGCACGAGGTGGTGGTTCACCGCGAGCAGCCGGGCCGTCCGTTCCCGGACGCGCTCCTCGAGCGCTTCGGCATGACGCTCCAGGCGGGCGTAGGTCTGCGCGTTGTCGATCGCGAGCGCGATCCAGGGCAGGAGGAGGTCGAGCAGCTGGGTCGAGGCGCTGCGGTCGGCGTCCGGGGGCAGGACGACGAGCAGCTCGCCGAGCGAGCGCCCTGCGCACGAGAGGGTGTGGCGTCGGTGCGCCCCCGATTCGGCGATCCCGGCCCGCCGGAGGCGGCGTAGC
>CAZFKD010000089.1:1007-11414 GCA_964519695.1 uncultured Spirochaetaceae bacterium | reverse complement strand
TCTGACCGCGCACCGGCAACCCGCGGCGGTGTCGCAGCCCGCGGTAGCAGCCGATGTCCATCAGCATCTTGATGTTCTGGTTCACCTCGCGCCGCAGGTCGCCCTCGACCTTGTAGTCGCGCTCGATGATCTCGCGCAGCTTGATCAGCTCGGTCTCGGAGAGGTGCTCCGTCCGCGAGCCGGGATCGAGGCTCGTCTTCGAACAGATCTCGCGCGCGCGTACGCGCCCGATGCCGAAGATGTAGGTCAGCGAGATCTCGATCCGCTTGTTGCGCGGGAGATCCACGCCGGCGATACGAGCCATGATCTTTCCTCCGTCTCTTCCCGATTCCGGGTCGGGGCGACCCTGAGGCGCCCCTCCGGATGCTCTGCATCCGGCCCGTTGATTGCCCGACTAACCCTGCCGCTGCTTGTGCTTGGGGTTCTCGCAGATGATCCGCACGACCCGCTTGCGGCGGATGATCCGGCACTTCTCACACATCTTCCGCACCGAGGCCCGAACCTTCATCGCTGTTTCCATCCTGCTCGGGAAACCGGCGCGAGCCGCTTTCCGATTCACTCACCCCGGGAGTCGGCACGAACCGCCTCCCGAAACCAACCTCATCCCGCGATCCTCGTCAGGATCTCGGGCCCGTCGTCCGTGATCAGCACCGTATGCTCGAAATGGGCCGAGAGTGATCCGTCCACCGTCACCGCCGTCCATTCGTCCTCGAGCACCCGAACCTTCTCACTTCCCCGATTCACCATCGGCTCGATGGCGAAGACCATGCCTGCCTTCAAACGCGGCCCCCGTCCGGGCTGCCCGTAGTTCGGCACCTGCGGCGCCTCGTGCATCTGCCGTCCGATGCCGTGTCCCACGAACTGGCGAACGACTCCGTACCCTTCCCGCTCGGCGCGAACCTGCACCGCATGACCGATGTCCGACAGCCGATTGCCGGGAACCATCTGCGCGATGCCGAGATCGAGTGCGGACCGCGTCGTCTCGATCAGTCGCGCCGCCTCGGAATCGATTTCGCCCACGGCGATCGTCACGGCGCTGTCGCCGTGCCAACCCCCGGACTCGACGCCGAAGTCGAGACTGATGATGTCGCCCTCGCGGAGCTCGCGCGGTCCCGGGATGCCATGCACGATCACTTCGTTGATCGAGGCGCACAACACACCCGGATAGGGCCTTACCCCCCCGGGACCATAGCCCAGGAATGGAGAATTCAACCCCCTTTTTTCCAGCGCCTTCCTCGCGTACTCGTCGAGCTGCCCGGTCGTCACGCCCGGCCGAGCCCGCTCCCGGAGCTCGAGCAGGATCTCGGCCGTGAACTGGCCGACCTCCCGCATCCGTTCGATCTCCCGACGGCTCTTGATCGCGATCCGCTCGCTGAAGCCCACGTCAAAACCCTCGCGTCCGCATCGCCTGCTCGGCTACTCCAATGCCTCCCGGATCCTCTGGCCGACCGACTCGATCGTGCCCATGCCCGATACCTCCACGAGCCGGCCCCGCTCGCGATAGAAGCCGAGCAGCGGTGCGGTCTGGCTGGCGTAGACCCGCATCCGCTCCCGGATCGTCGCCTCGTTGTCGTCGGCGCGGCCTTCGATCTGCGCGCGCTTCAGCAGTCGCTGGACGACGGCCTCGTTGTCGACCGTCAACGCGAGACAACAATCGAGCGGGGTTCCGAGCTTGTCGAGCAGACGCTCGAGCGCCTCGGCCTGGGCCAGCGTGCGCGGGAAACCATCGAGCAGGAAGCCCTTCTTCGCATCCGACTGGCCGAGTCGCTCCTCGGCGATCCCGATCACGATCTCGTCGGAGACGAGCTCACCTGCGTCCATCACGGCCTTCGCCCTCTTCCCGATCGGCGTCCCCGCCTTCACTGCCGCGCGCAGCATGTCTCCCGTCGAGATGTGCGGCACACCCTTCGCCTCGACGATCGCGGTCGCCTGGGTGCCCTTGCCGGCGCCCGGAGGCCCGAGCAGGACGATTCGCGTCTTGCCCTTCCCGGCACTCATCGACCGAGCCTCCCGCGCTGGCGTCCGCCGCCCGTGCCGAAGCCTTCGTATCGCCGCGAGACCAGATGCGCCTCGATCTGGCCCATCGTGTCGAGGGCGACCGAGACGACGATCAACAGCGCCGTTCCGCCGAAGTAGAACGGGACACCCATCTGCTGCGACAGGATCACCGGCAGCACGCAGATACCCGCGATGTAGATCGCACCGACCACGGTCAAACGCGACAACACGCCGTCGATGTACTCGGCCGTCTTCTTGCCGGGGCGGATGCCGGGGATGTAGCCGCCCGAGCGCTTGATGTTCTCGGAGACGTCGTCGGGATTGATGACGATCGCGGTATAGAAGAAGCAGAAGAACACGATCAGGGCCACGTAGATCGCGTTGTAGGCGAAGTCGCCGGGGTTCATCCAATCGTCGATGAACCGCTGGACCATCTCGTTCTCGGTGTACTGCCGGATGGTCAGCGGAAACATCAGGAGCGACGATGCGAAGATGGGCGGAATCACGCCCGCGCTGTTCACGCGGAGCGGGAAATAGCTCATCGCAGCCGAGGACGCGGTCCCACCGCCGCGCCGAGCATGCTGGATCGGGATCCGGCGCTGGCTGCGTTCGACGTACACGACGAAGGCGATCGCTCCGACCACGACCAGTCCGAGGAAGATCACCTGCAGGATGCTGAACTGGTCCGTGCGGACGAGATCGAGCACGTTCGAGAGCCCGGACGGAAGACCGACGACGATCCCCGAGAAGATGATCAGCGAGATGCCGTTGCCGATGCCGCGCTCGGTCACCTGCTCGCCGAGCCACATGATGAACGCGGTCCCGGACGTGAGCGTCACGATCGTCGTGATCCGAAAGCCCCAGCCGGGCTCCAGGACCGCGCCCTGGCCGAACTGTCCGTTCTCGAGCGCCATCGCCATCAGGAAGCTCTGGAAGAGCGCCAACGCGATGGTCGCATAGCGCGTCCACTGCGTGATGCGCTTCTGCCCCTCGCTCCCCTCCTTCTTCAACTTCTCGAGCGCGGGGATCACGACCGTCAGCAGCTGAAAGATGATCGACGCACTGATGTAGGGCATGATGCCCAGCGCGAAGATGGAGAGCGACTCCATCGCGCCCCCCGAAAAGACGTTGAGCAACCCGAACATCGTTCCGGACATCGACTCGAAGAACTGACGGATCACGTCGCCGTTGATGCCCGGCGTCACGACGATGCAGCCCACGCGGTAGACCGCGAGCAGCGCTGCCGTGAAGATGATCCGTCTGCGGAGCTCTTCGATCCGGAAGACGTTCTGGAGCGCGGTGATCAAGAGGCGATCTCCACGCTGCCGCCGTTCGCCTCGATCTTGGCGCGAGCGGTGCTGCTGACCTTCTGGACCGCCAGCTGGAGGCCCTTCGGCGCCTCCCCATCGGCGAGCACCTTCACGGCCTTGCCCGAGCCGCGAATCAGCCCGCGCGCGACGAGCGCCGCCGCATCGACGCGGGCGTTCTCGCCGAAGACCGCGAGGTCTCCGAGGTTCACGATCTCGTTCTCCGAGCGGAAGCGGTTCTGGAACCCCTTCTTCGGGATGCGCTGGAAGAGCGGCATCTGGCCGCCCTCGAACCAGGGCTTGATCTTCTGACCAGAGCGCGTGCCCTGGCCCTTGACGCCGGTTCCGCTCGTCTTGCCCTTGCCCGATCCGGGACCGCGGCCCACCCGCTTGCGTCGATGACGCGCGCCCGGGCGCGGCGAGAGTTGATTCAACATCTCACTCGTTCTCCAACACCACGACGATGTGGCGCACTCGGAAGATCATGCCGCGAACCGCCGGCGTGTCCTCGACCTCGACGACGTGGCGGATCCGGCGCAGACCGAGTCCGTGCACGGTCGCCCGCTGACGCCGGTCGTAGCCGATCACACTCCGCACCTGCTGGACCTTGATCGTCTTCTTGCCCGCCATCAGCGACTCCGACCGAGCTGCGCGAGCCGCTCTTCGGGATCGCGCAGCATCTTGAGGCCCGCCATCACGGCGTTGACCACGTTGCGGGGCGTTCGCGTTCCGAGCGTCTTGGTCAGCACGTCGCTGATCCCCGCCGATTCGACGACGGCGCGCACCGGCCCGCCCGCGATCACGCCCGTACCCGCCGAGGCCGGCTGCATCAGAACCCGGCCCGCACCCGCCTCGCCCATCACGTCGTGGGGCAGCGTGCGCCCCTCGAGCAGCGGGATCCGGATCAGCGACTTGCGCGCCTTCTCGACACCCTTGCGGATCGCCTCGGGCACCTCGCCGGCCTTGCCGAGCCCGACACCGACGACGCCCTGCCCGTCCCCGACGACGACCAGCGCAGAGAAATTGAAGCGCCGTCCGCCCTTCACGACTTTCGAAACGCGGTTGATGTGGATCACCCGGTCGTTCAGCTCGTAGTCGTTCGGGTTCAGGCTCGAAGATTGAATCACGTTTGCCATGTCAGAACTGAAGCCCCGCCGCGCGTGCCCCGTCCGCCACTGCCTTCACCCGGCCGTGGTAGAGGAACCCGTTTCGATTGAAGACCACCTCTTCGATCTGTTTTTCCCGAGCGATGCGTGCGATCGCCTCGCCGACCCGCGTCGCGGCGGCGACGTTGCCCGTCGCCCCCTCGCCTGCGATCGCGGTATCGAGCGTCGAAGCCGTCGCGAGCGTGTTGCCCGAGACGCGATCGACGAGCTGCGCATACGTATGCTTCCCGCTCCGGAAGACCGTGAGCACGACCCGCTCGCTGCGCTCCAGCGCCGTCCGCGTGCGCGCCTTGCGCGCGAGCCACATGCGGCGCTTTGTATTCGGAATCTTCTTCTTCATCTCTGCCTCGTGCTCTTTCTCTCGCTCGTTCTCGCCCGTTCTCGCCCGTTCCCGCCCGTCGTCGCCCGATGCCGCGCGCGCCCTTCCTGCGGGCCCGGAGCGCGCGGCCTCGCTGAGCCGGAGATCAGGACCCGGCCTTGCCGACCTTCCGGCGGATCCGCTCCTCGGCGTACTTGACGCCCTTGCCCTTGTAAGGCTCGGGCGGCCGGAGCGAGCGGACGTCGGCAGCGAACTGGCCGATGACTTCCTTGTCCGAGCCCGTGATCGTCACTTTCGTATTGGCCTCGACCGCGACCGTCAGCCCTTCCGGAATCGGGACGACGATCGGGTGGGAGTAGCCCAGCAGGAGATGGAGCTCCTTGCCGCGCACGTCCGCCCTGTAGCCGACCCCTTCGATCTCGAGGCGGCGGGTGAATCCCGTCGACGCGCCGATGACCATGTTGTTCGTGAGGGCACGGGCGAGCCCGTGCTTGCAGCGCGCGTCCTTCGTGTCCTCACCGCGAACGAAACGAATCGTCCCGTTCTCCACGGAAGCCTGGATGCCCTCGGGCACGCGGCCTCGGAGAGTCGCCTTCGGACCCTTCACCTGGATCTCCCCATTCGCGACGTCGACCGTCACGCCGGAGGGGATCACGATCGCTCGATTACCGATTCGACTCATCGCCTACCAGACCTCGCAGATCACTTCTCCGCCGACGTTCGCCGCGCGTGCATCCCGATCGCACATCACGCCCTTCGAAGTCGACAGGATCGACATGCCGAGACCGGCACGTACTCGCTTCAATTCGTCCGCCGCCTTGTAGATGCGCCGCCCCGGCTTCGAGACCCGGCGCATCCCCTCGATCATCAGGCTTCCGTCGTCCTGGTAGCGGAGCTCGACTGCGAGCGTCGGCCGCTTCGCGTCGCCCTCCGTCCGGACCTCGCCGACGAAACCCTCCGCGGACAGGACCTGCGCCACCGCGATCTTCAGCTTCGACGCCGGGCATTTCATCTGCGCGTGCCGTGCACCGCCCGCATTCCGGATCCTCGCCAACATGTCACCCAAAGGGTCTGTCATCATGGTCTCTACTCCAAAAGCCCGTGCTGGATGGTCGGAGCGGGCCGCTCTCGCGATCGCCGCCCGGATTGCTCTCGTCTACTCCCGGAACGGCACACCGAGATGGGTCAACAGCGCCTTCGCCTCCGCGTCGGTCTTCGCCGTCGTCACCATCGTGATGTTCATGCCCTTGACCTTCTCGACGGCGTCGTAGTCGACTTCCTGGAAGATGGTCTGCTCACGCACGCCGAACGTGTAGTTCCCCCGGCCGTCGAACGCCTTCGGCGAAACGCCCGAGAAATCCCGCACGCGGGGAAGCGCGACGTTCAGCAGCCGGTCGAGGAACTCCCACTGGCGGTCGCCGCGGAGCGTGACGCTCACGCCGATCGCCTGATCCTCGCGCAGCTTGAAGTTCGCGATGCTCTTCTTCGAGCGCCGGATCACCGGCTTCTGACCGCTGATCCGCGCGAGCTCGTCGACGGCCCGCTCGACGAGCTTCGGGTTCGTCGTGGCCTCGCCGAGGCCGATGTTGATCACGACCTTCTCCATCCTCGGAATCTGATGGACGTTCTTGTAGCCGAACTCCGAGCGCAGCTTCGGGGCGATGACCTCCTGGTACCGCTTGCGCAGTCGCGGCTGATCGCCCGTCTGCTCGTCCGCCTGCTCGGTTGCCTTCGCAGCCGCCATGTTCAGAGAACCTCCGGGGCCAGCGAGATCACCCGCATGAAGCCCGCGCCGCGCAGCTCCCGGGCCACCGGCCCGAAGATGCGCGTCCCCACGATTTCCTTGTCTTTCGCGATCAACACCGCCGCGTTCTCGTCGAAGGCGATGTGCGATCCATCCGAGCGGGAGATCGCCTTCTTCGTCCGCACGATCACCGCGCGCCGGACCTCGCCCTTCTTGACGCGCGCGTTCGGGATCGCCTCCTTGACGGCGACGATGATCACGTCGCCCACCGTCGCGAAACGCCTGCGCGATCCGCCGAGGACCCGGATGCACTTCACCTTCCGCGCACCCGAATTGTCCGCCACCTGCAACGTCGACTCTGCTTGAATCATCTCTTCATTCTCCGGGCTCTCTTCATCCGCGGAAGGCCCTGTCCCACTCGGTTCAAGCGATCGTCGCCTTCACGAGCGTCTCTTCCACCTTCCAGCGCTTGCGCTTGGAGAGCGGTCGATGCTCGATGATGCGGACCTGGTCGCCTTCTGCGCACGAATTGGCCTCGTCGTGCGCCATGAAGCGCGAGTAGTGCCGCACGTACTTCTTGTATCGCTCGTCCTGGACGAGCCGTTCGACGCTGACGACGACGGTCTTGTCCATTTTGTTGCTGACCACGGTCCCTACCAGGGTTCGTCGATTGCCGCGTTCGTTCACTTGCCCGCCTCGCGCTTCTGGGTCAAAACAGTTTCCACCCGGGCGACGTTCTTGCGCATCTGCCCGAGCGACGCCGTGTCTTCGAGTTGCTCCGTCGCGCGCCGGATGCGTGCGGCGAAGAGTTCGTCTCGAAGCTGGGCGCTCTTGCGCTCGAGCTCGGAGACCGACAGGGACTGGAGTTCGGACGTCTTCAAGGCCTTCATGGCTAGTCCTCCCGCTGGACGAAGCGCGTCTGGATCGGCAGCTTGTGGGCCGCGAGCCGGAGCGCTTCCTTGGCGGTGGTGATGTCCACGCCTTCCATCTCGTAGAGCACGCGGCCGCGCTTGATCGGCGCGACCCAGCCCTCCGGATTGCCCTTGCCCTTGCCCATGCGGGTTTCGGCGGGCTTCTTCGTGATCGGCTTGTCCGGGAAGATGCGGATCCAGACCTTGCCGCCGCGCTTGACGTGCCGGGTCATCGCGACACGGGCCGCTTCGATCTGGCGCGCCGAGACGTAGCCGCTCGAAAGCGCCTGCAGGCCGAACGTGCCGAAAGCGAGGGTGTTGCCGCGCATCGCGGCCCCGCGCATCCGACCCTTGAACATCTTGCGATGCTTTACTCTCTTGGGTTGCAGCATTTCCTACCTCGGAATCTCCGACCGGTGATCCGGGGAGAGCGTGCCGCGCTTCAACACGCGATCGCCGACCTCACCCTTGAAGATCCAGCACTTCACGCCGATCACACCGTAGGTCGTGTGTGCCTCGGCGAAGCCGTATTCGATTTCCGCGCGAAGCGTATGCAGCGGAACGCGACCGTCCCGGTACCACTCGCGGCGACCCATCTCGGCGCCGCCGAGGCGGCCCGAGCACTGGATGCGGATGCCCTCGGCGCCGAACTTCATCGTCGAGATCATCGCCTTCTTCATCGCGCGGCGGAAAGCGACCCGGCGCTCGAGCTGAGTCGCGATGTTCTCCGCGACGAGCTGTGCGTCGAGCTCCGCCTTGCGGATCTCCTTGACGTTGATGAAGACCTCCTTCGACGTATAGACCTTCAGATCCTTTCGGAGAACGTCGATCTCGGCCCCGCGCTTGCCGATCAGGATGCCGGGGCGCGCGGTGTGGATGTTGATGACGACCTTGTCGCCCGTCCGCTCGATCACGACCTTCGAGATGCCGGCGTGGTAGAGCTTCTTCTTGATGAACGCCCGCATCTTCACGTCTTCGTGAAGCTGTGCGGCGTACTGCTTGCCAGCGAACCAGTTGGACTGCCAGCCGAAGAGCGTGCCGACTCGGAAGCCGTAGGGATGAACCTTCTGACCCATGAATTCGTCCTTATCGTTCCGAGAGAACCACGTTGATGTTGCTGCTTCGTTTCTGGATCCAGGAGGCGCGACCCTGGGCACGCGGGCGGATACGCCACATGCTCGGGCCCTCGTCGACGTAGATCTGGGAGACGACCAGGTTGTCGAGCTCGATGTCCGCGCGCTGCTTCTCGTTCTTCTGCTCGGCGTTGGCGACGGCAGAGCGGAGCAGCTGGGCGATCGGAACCCCGACGCGCTTCGGCGAGAGATCGAGCAGGTTCAGTGCGTCTTCGACGCCCTTGCCGCGGATCTGGTCCACGACGAGTCGCGCCTTGCGCGGACTGATGCGGTAGCCCTTGAGCGCTGCTTTGACTTCCATCACTTCTTGATCCTCTTGTCCCCGGCATGTCCCGTGAACTTCCGCGTCGGCGCGACCTCGCCGAGCCGATGCCCGACCATGTTCTCCGTCACGAAGACCGGCATGAACAGCTTGCCGTTGTGGACATGGAACGTGACGCCGACGAAATCGGGCGTGATCATCGATCGCCTCGACCAGGTCTTGATCACCGCCTTCGGACCGCCGGCGCTGATCTTGTCGACCTTCTTCTGCAGGCTCGGGTCCACGAAGGGACCCTTCTTCAGGGAACGTGCCATGGCTCTTCCTTACTTCTTGCCGCGTCGCTTGACGATGAACTGATCGGTGCGCTTATTGTTCCGGGTCTTGGGGCCCTTGGTCACCTTGCCCCACGGCGTACACGGATGCCGGCCACCCGAGGAACGTCCCTCGCCGCCGCCCATCGGATGGTCGACCGGGTTCATCGCGACACCGCGGACGACCGACCGGAACCCCAGCCAGCGCGATCGCCCGGCCTTGCCGATTCGGCGGTTCTCGTGCTCGGCATTGCCGACCTCGCCTACCGTCGCGACGCAGTCGACGTGGACCATGCGCATCTCGCCCGACGGCAGCCGCAGGGTCGCGAGATGCCCCTCGCGCGCCATCAGCTGTGCGCTCGTGCCCGCCGATCGCACCATCTGGGCGCCCTTGCCGGGCTTGAGCTCGATGGCATGGACCTGGGTACCGAGCGGAATCTTCGAGAGCGGCAGCGCATTGCCCGGCTGGATCTCGGCGTTGACCGACGACATGACCTGGTCACCCACCTTGAGCCCGTTCGGCGCCAGGATGTAGCGCTTCTCGCCGTCCACGTAGTGGAGCAGAGCGATGTTCGCCGAGCGATTCGGATCGTAGTCGATCGCCGCGACCCGGGCCGGCACGTCGATCTTGTTGCGGCGGAAGTCGATCTGCCGGAACAGCCGCTTGTGGCCACCGCCGCGATGATAGGTCGTGATGCGCCCATTGACGTTGCGGCCGCCCGACTTGGCGACGAGCCCCTTCGTCAGCGAGCGCTCGGAATGGCCCCGCGTGAGCTCTCCGAAATCGGAGACGCTCATGTTGCGGCGACCGGGCGAGGTCGGTCTGTACTTCCGGACCGGCATGAATCAAACTCCTTCGAAGAACTCGATCGTCTGGCCGGGAGCCAGCTCGACGATCGCCTTCTTCCACGTCGGCTTGCGGCCGATGAACTTCCCGACCCGCTTCTTCTTGCCCTGCTGCTGCATGGTCCGAACGCTCTGGACCTTGACGGAGAAGAGCTGCTCGACCGCGCGCCGGATGTCGTGCTTGGTCGCCTTCGGATCGACCCGGAAGGTCGCGATGTTGCCCGCCTCGCGGGCGATCGCGCTCTTCTCGGTGACGATCGGGCGTTCAATCACGTCGTGGAGATTCATCTCAGCCCTCTCCTTCCGCGCTGCGTCCGGCGCCGGCCAGACGGCTCTCGAGCGCCGCGAGCGCCGCACGCGTGATCAGCAGGTTCTGGTGGCGCAGCAGGTCGTACACGTTGAGGCCCTCG
>CAZFKD010000089.1:0-997 GCA_964519695.1 uncultured Spirochaetaceae bacterium | reverse complement strand
CTCCGGATCACGCTGACGCGCGGCAGGTTCCGGGCGGAGGCTTCGACGGTCGGATTCGGCTGATCGATCACGATCAGCGTCGAGCGATCCTCGAGACCGAGCGACTTCAGGATTTCGCGCATCCGCTTCGTGCTGTATCCGTCGACCGTGAGGGCATCGACGACGGTCATCGCCGACTCCTGCACCCGCTGGGTCAGCGCCGAAGCGAGGGCGGCGCGGCGCACCTTCTTGGGCAGCTTGTGCGAGTAGCCGCGCGGCACCGGGCCGAACACGACACCACCGCCGGCGTATTGCGGCGCACGGATCGTCCCCTGGCGGGCGCGACCGTTCCCCTTCTGCTTGTACGGCTTGATGCCGCCGCCCGAAACCCCGGCACGGTTCTTCGTGCTGTGGGTCCCGGCGCGCCGGTCCGCGAGCTGGCGGCGGACCTCGGCGTGATAGAGATGCGGCCGGATGGCCGTCTCGAAGACGGTCGGCGACAGGTCGACGGACCCCGCCTTCTTGTTCTGGATGTCTACGACGTCGAGCGTGGCCATGATTACAGTTTGATCTCCACGTCGACGCCCGCGGCGAGCTCGAGCTTCATCAGCGCATCGACGGTCTGGGGCGTCGGATCGAGGATGTCAATCAGGCGCTTGTGCGTCCGCAGCTCGAACTGCTCCCGCGACTTCTTGTCGATGTGCGGACCGCGCAGCACGGTCCACTTGTTCTTGTTCGTCGGCAGCGGAATCGGTCCCGCCACGCGCGCGCCCGTGCGCTGGGCCGTGTCCACGATCTCACCCGCGCTCTGGTCGAGCAGCTTGTAGTCGTAGGCCTTCATCCGAATCCGAATCTTCTGCGTAGCGGAATCCGCCATGAAATCTCACTCCAATCCCGGTCGTGACCCTGTCGTACCGCGCGCCGGCACGTTCGCCCGCGCCAGCGGCCCATCCCCGCCCTGCGCCGCACCGCCGTCGTTCCCGACGACCGCGCGATCCAATGACCTACTCCAGAACTT
>CAZFKD010000088.1:3828-11433 GCA_964519695.1 uncultured Spirochaetaceae bacterium | reverse complement strand
CCCCAGGAGTTCATCATCGACGACCAGGATGGGATCCGCGAGCCGCTCGGCATGAGCGGCGTCCGCCTCGAGGCGAAGATCCACATCGTGACGGCGGCAGTGACGAGCGCCCAGAACATCGTGAAATGCTGCAACAAGGCGGGCCTCAACGTCATCGACATCGTGCTCGAGCCGCTCGCATCGGCAGCGGCGGTGCTGCAGGACGACGAGCGCGAGCTCGGCGTCTGCATGATCGACATCGGGGGCGGGACGACGGACATCGCCGTCTTCCGCGACGGGGCGATCAAGAACACCTCCGTCCTCGGCCTCGGCGGCTACCACCTCTCGAACGACATCGCGGTCGGACTGCGCACGCCGTTCGAGGAGGCCGAGCGCATCAAGAAGAAATTCGGCGTCGCCAGCGCCCGCTTCCTCGGCTCGGACGACATCATCTCCGTCCCGTCGGTCGGCGGCCGCAAGCCGCGGGAGATCTCGCGCAAGATCCTGTGCGAGATCATCGAGCCCCGGGTCGAGGAGATCCTGTCGCTGGCCCGCCAGGAGCTGATCCGGGCGGACCTGCTCGACCGGATCCCGTCGGGTCTCGTGCTGACGGGCGGCGCCTCGGCGCTGGCGGGCATCACCGAGCTCGCGGAGGAGATCTTCGAGTCGCCCGTCCGGCAGGGCCTGCCGACCTCGATCGGCGGCCTGCAGGACGTCGTCCGCAGTCCCATGTACTCGACCGGCGTCGGGCTGGTCCTGTTCGGGCTGAACCAGCAGCGGTCGGCGCGCGGCAGCCAGTTCCGGATCCGCGACGCCTCGATCTTCGGTCGCGTGAAGCAGCGCATGCGCGAGTGGTTCTACGCCGAGTTCGATTGACGGCCGTCGCTCGAGCGGGCCACGGAATCGCACAAATTCCGCTCGAAAAAGTCCGTCCGGAAGGGCACAAGAAAAAACAATCGTGTTACAGTCGGCGCGCATCCAGGCGTCGCTTGGGGGGAGAGACATGGCCAAGAAATACGGCGATCGCGACGGAAACTATCGGGGCGACGGCATCGACCTGCTCGAGCTCGGCCCCGACGACGGTCAGGAGCTGCTCGAATTCGAGAAGTCGGCCCACCAGAGGGCGACCATCAAGGTCATCGGCGTCGGCGGCGGCGGCGGCAACGCCCTCAATACCATGGTGATGTCCGGCCTCTCCGGGGTCGAGTTCATCGCAGCGAACACCGACGCCCAGGCCCTCGCCCACAGCAAGGCCTCCATCAAGGTCCAGCTCGGCGCCGAGATCACGCGCGGCCTCGGCTGCGGCGCGAACCCGGACCGCGGCCGCGCTTCGGCGCTCGAGGCCCGCGATCGGCTCCGCGAGCTGCTCGAAGGCTCGGACATGGTGTTCGTGACCGCCGGCATGGGCGGCGGCACGGGAACGGGCGCGGCCCCCATCGTCGCCGAGGTCGCCCGCGAGATCGGGGCGCTGACGGTCGGCGTCGTGACGAAGCCGTTCCCCTTCGAGGGCCGCGTCCGCATGAAGCACGCGGGCCACGGCATCGAAGAGCTCCACAGCGTGGTGGATACGCTGATCACGATCCCGAACCAGCGCCTGCTCGCGCTGGCCGGGAAGACGACGGCGGTGAAGGACGCGTTCTCGATCGCGGACCAGGTGCTGCTCAATGCCGTGCGCGGCATCTCGGACCTGATCACGATCCACGGCCTCATCAACCTCGACTTCGCCGACGTGCGGACGGTCATGAACGAGGCCGGTGTGGCGTTGATGGGGACCGGCATCGGCCGCGGCAATACCCGCGCGATCGATGCAGCAACCGCGGCGATCTCGAGCCCGCTGCTCGAGGACCTCTCGATCGAGGGCGCCCGCGGCGTGCTGATCAACATCACCGGCGGCTCCGACATGACCCTCTACGAGGTCAATGAGGCGTCGTCGCTGATCCACGAGGCAGCCCACGAGGATGCCAACATCATCGTCGGCGCAGTGATCGACGAGACAATGCGCGAGGACGAGCTGCGGGTCACGGTGATCGCGACCGGTCTCGACGGCCAGGAGATGCGGCGTCTGCCGCCGCCGTCGCGCCGGCGGACCGTCGAGCCGAGCTACGAGATCGAGCGCGAACGACCGATGCTCGAAGCGCCGAACGTGACGCACCTGCGCGAGGCGCAGGCGGTCGCGCCGATGGCGAGCGCAGCGGGCTCCGCGCCCGACGATCTCGATTTCGACGTCGCGACGAGCTACCGACAGGTCGCCAACGGGGATCCGACCGCTTCGGATCTCGCCTCGAGCGGCCTGCCCGGCGAGCGGGGCTTCGAGTCGCCCTTCGAGGACGAGTTCGAGACGCCGGCCTTCCTGCGCAAGGGCAGCCTCGGCTCGTTCATGCGCCGCGGCGGCGAGTAGGTCTTCGATGCGCGGGGGCCGGCAACGGCCCCCGCATCAGATCGCTTCGACCTCGGTGACCTTCCAGCCCGCGCCCGCCTGGGTGATCGCTCGGGCCCGCGCGGCCTGGATGCTCGACGCCAGCACCGTGATCGTCCGCGGATGGCTCCTGCCGTGGGCAGCGAGGCGGACCCGGTAGCTGCGCGGCGCCCGCTCCGTGCCGGCTTCTGCTTGCGTGCTGCTGGATTCGACGCCGGGCTTCGGCGGGATCACCCGACTGGCGAGCGCCAGGTAGGACTTCGGACGCCCCAGGATCTCGAGGCCGATCCCGCTCTGGATCTCGGTCTGCAGCCGCGGATGCACGTTTCGATGGCGCGCGACGCCGGCCTCGACGGTGAAGCCTTCGAGGCCCGCGAAGGCCGGAAAACGGACCTCGACCACGCTATTCGGCGCCGGCCGCTGGCGCGTCTGCACGAAGAGTCCCGTCGGCGCGAGATCGCGCACGACCGCGGGATGGGATCGCCGATCCACGATGATCTCGCAGGTCAGGCGATGCTTGATGCGATGCGTTCGCCGCTTTTCCATGCAGCGTGAGTGGAGGGACGAGCCCCGAGGTGACGGCCGCCCGCGCGCAGCCGAAAGGCAAATCAGGAGCAGGCCCCGCAATCCAGCCCTCATCAGGCCCGGAGCGGCGACAGCCGTGCCCCCTCGCACATCCCGAGCGCGCCCTCCATCAGCGCCTCTTCGCGGCGGGCATGGCGGTAGAAATACTGCACGAGCGCGGCGTCCCGATCGGGGCCGGCGGCCCGGACGTGGGCGTCGACGGCACGGTGGCCCTCGGGCAGGCTGCGCGGGCGACGGCCGAGGAGTTCGCCCATGTCGTCGAGCTCCTGGGCCGCGAAGGCCGCGCCCTTGCGCTCGGCGGTGCGCAGATGGCGCGCCAGGCGGGTCGCGAACCACATGCGATTGGCGAGGAACGGATCGGTGATGGCCGGCGCCTGCTCGCGCTCGAGGTTCTCGAGCAGCATGTCGTAGTAGGCGGAGAACCGGCTGGCCGTGCCCTCCGGCAGCTGGACCGGCGCGAGCTCGACACCGATCGCCTCGGCCAGCACCTCCGCAGTCGTGCGCAGGTAGAAGACGTGCTGCGCGATCCACTCCGAATGCTCGGTGCCCGCATGCAGGTTCTCCATGACCGGCGCGAGCGAGAGGGGAACCAGCGCCTGGGTCTTCACGCTGTAATAGAGGAGCGTGTCGAAATCGATTTCGCGCCCGGCGAGCTCCGCATAGCGGGCGACGCGCTCGGGGAAGCGGCCGAGGGGCGTGTACAGGTCCCGCGAGCGGACGCACGCGAGATCCGTCATCGGGTCGGCTAGATGCGCGAGCTCGAAGTCGACCAGCGCCGTGACCCGCCCGCCCTCGAAGAGCAGATTGCCGGGACCGGTATCGCCCTGGCAGAGCACCGGCCGGACCGGCTTGCGGGGCACGTTCCGCCGCAGCCATTGGCAGGCGAAGGTCAAGAGCGGGAGCGGCTCCCGGACGGCGCCTTCGTAGGTCGATTGCCAGACGTCGAGATCGTGGAGCGCGAGCTCCTCGGGCGACGCCGGGATTCGCAGGCCGATCGCCTCGAACTTGCGGGCGTCGATCGCGTGCAGCGCGACCAGCTGCTCGAGGAAGCTCTCGAGGATCGACTCGCGCTCGGCTTCGTCCTTCACGTTGTTGAAGTCATCGCGCCCGTCAATGTGGGCGAGCACTGCGGCCGGCGGATCGTCGTGAAAGGCGAGAACCTGGGGGACTCGGACCCCTTCCCGATGAAGGACGTCGAGAATCGCCGCCTCGCGCCGCGTCGAGTAGATCCGCGTATACGAAAAGGAATCGTCGCGCGTGCCGCGGACGTAGGTCTTCCGGATCGCTCCGTCGATCTCGAGATCGACGAACCAGGCAAAGCGCCCTCCGGACTCGCGCCCCTGGCGACGACGGCTCACGATGCGGCCGCCGAGCGTCTTCTCCATCCAGGGAAAGATCTTCTCCCAGCGGTCGAGGGCCTCTTCCGTCATCGCTTCCTCCCTTGGCGCACGCCGACGCCGGACTATACCCACCCGCCGCGCAGCATCCCGAAGCGCCACGATCGCGTGCGGACGCGTGATCGTCGCCTCGAGCTCGATTTCTCGCACCCTGAACCGATGCGAGCATCGACACACTCGCTATGCTGCGCGCATTCCCGAGGCCCCCTTCCGAGAACGAGACCGAGAAAGACGCCCCTCCCATGGCCGCGACCGAGCTCGTCCGTCTGATCCGGGACGGCGACATCGCCACGCTCCTGTTCGACGACCCCGAACGTCGCAACGCGATGACGCGCGCGATGGGCGAGGCGTTCCGGGACCATGTAGCAACGCTCGCCGCCGATCCGTCGCTCCGGGCCGTGGTCGTTTCGGGGAGCGGGCGGGCCTTCTCCGCCGGCGGTGATCTCGACATGCTCGAGCGGCAGGCGACCGCGGGCGCGGCCGATCCCGGTCGCGCTTGGCGCGGCATCCGGGACGAGATGGCGGGCTTCTATCGGCTCTTCCTCTCCGTGCGCGATCTGCCCTGCCCGACGATCGCGGCGATCCAGGGTGCCGCGGTCGGGGCCGGCCTGTGCGTCGCGCTCGGCTGCGACCTGCGATTCGTCGCGAACGAGGCGCAGCTCGGCCTCAACTTCGCGAAGCTCGGCGTCCATCCGGGCATGGCGGCGACCTGGACACTGCCCCGCCTGGTCGGCTCCGCGGCGGCGGCCGAGCTGCTCTTCACGGGACGTCTGATCGACGGCGCAGAAGCCGCGCGGATCGGTCTCGCCAGTCGCGCACTGCCTGCCGCCGAGGTGCTGCCTGCCGCGCAAGCGACCGCGCGGGAGATCGCCGCCAACGCGCCGATCGCGGTCCGCGCGATCAAACGCGCGCTCACGCGAAGCGACGACGCCTCGCTCGAGGACCAGCTCCAGTTCGAGGCGACCGAACAGGCCCGAACCTTCGAGACGGCCGACGCCGCCGAGGGCATCGCGGCCGTGCGCGAGCGCCGCTCACCCCGCTTCGGCGGACGTTAGGCAGGCGCGATGGACTTGCACACGCAGCGAGTGATCCAGCATACGCGGTCGCGAACGGACGACACGTTCGGCTCGCCGGGGCTCAAGTCCCGCGCCTGGATTTCGATAGGAAGCGGCGAAGGCATCGCCGTTCCCGGACCGGAAACGATCGAATCCTCTGGAAGGAAGAATCTCGTGACCCGCGCACTGCGCAGCCAGGAGCTCTGGCTGACCCTCACCTACCTCGGGCTGCTCCTGCTGATGGCGAAGGGCTTCGCCAGCTAGTCGTCCGGGCCTCGGCCCGCGCCTCGCCCGCGCGTCCCCTCCAGCGGTCCGCCGGCGAGCGGCCCGCCGCCCGAAAGGCGCCCGGCTCAGGCCGGCAGTGCCTCCGTCACCGCGCAGATTTCGCTCGCGTTGAAGAAGTACGCGATCTCGAGACGGGCCGTCTCGGGCGCGTCCGATCCGTGCGTCGCGTTCTGTTCGACATCGGTCCCGAAATCGCCGCGGAGGGTGCCCTTGGGCGCCTGCTGCGAGTTGGTCGGCCCCATCAGGTCGCGCCATTTCTTGATCGCGCCCTCGCCTTCCAGCACGAGCGCGACGACCGGGCCGGACGTCATGAACTTGACCAGGTCGGGGAAGAACGGCCGCGCCTTGTGGACCGCGTAGAAGCCCTTCGCCCCCTGTTCGGAGAGCTGGAGCTTCTTCATCGCGATGATCTCGAGTCCCGAGGCCTCGATCCGCGCCAGGATCTGCCCCGCGACCTTCTTCTTCACGGCGTCGGGTTTGATGATGGCGAAGGTGCGCTCGACCGCCATGGCGGGATCTCCTCGGATGGGCCGGCGCAGACGACGTGCGACCGACGGATTGGGGTTCGGGTCCAGGCGCGCGCAGGAGCGGGTTCGCCCCGCCGCGCGGGCGCGGATCCTAGCGGATCAGCCTCGCCGCGCCGCGGAAAAAAACACGCTCAGACGTCGTCCTCTGCGATTCGCAGGACGACCTTCCCGAAATGGGCGCTGGACTTCAGGAGCCGGTGGGCCTCGGCGGCCTGCTCGAGGGGGAAGATCCGGTGCAGGATCGGCCGGATCCGCCCCGCCTCGAAGTCGGCGCCGAAGCGGGCGAGGAAGGCGGCGACGATGGCGGCCTTCTGGGCAGCGCTGCGAGTCCGCAGAGTCGAGCCGATGAGACGCAGGCGCCGCGCCAGCAGGACGCCGAGCGGAATCTCCGCCTTCGCTCCGCCCATCAGGCCGATCACGACGAGCACACCTTCGTCGGCGAGCGCGCGCAGGTTGCCGTCGAGATAGGGACCACCGATCGAATCGAGCACGACGTCGACCCCGCGGCCGCCGGTCACCTCGCGCGCGACCGCGACCCAGTCCTCGCTGCGGTAGTTCGCGGCCGCGTCAGCACCGAGCTCGAGGCAGCGGCGACATTTCTCGTCGCTGCCGGCGGTCACGACGATGCGGCCCCCCGCGCGCTTCACGAGATCGATCGCCGTCGTCCCGATCCCGGACCCCCCGCCATGGACGAGGACGCTCCCGCCCTCGGGCAGACCGGCGAGCTGGAAGACGTTCAGGAAGACCGTGAGCAGGGTCTCGATCGATCCGGCCCCTTCTTCGAACGAGAGCGAGTCCGGCAGTCGGATCACCGAGCCCGCATCGACGACGGACTCCTCCGCGTACCCCCCGCCCGGCAGGAGCGCCATCACGCGCTCGCCCGGCCGGAAGCCCGTCACGTCGGCCGCGACCTCGGCGATGCGCCCCGCGCACTCGAGCCCCAGGATCGGCGAGGCCCCGGGCGGCGGCGGATAGAAGCCCTGCCTCTGGAGCAGATCCGCACGGTTCACACCACAGGCGACGTTGCGGATGCGGACCGCTCCGGGCTCGAGCGCGGGCGCCTCGAGCTGGCCCGGCTTCATGCAGGACTCGTCGCCCGGCGTATCGATCACGATGGCATTCATGGTGGCGACAAGCTTAGTGCAACTCGCGGCCTGGGCCGCGGGACGCGAGTAGCCGATGCGAAACGTCACCCGCGCACGGCCGCGCTCCCTCGAATCAACGATCCGTCGAGCGCGCGCGTTCGAGATCCGCAGCGACGAAACGCGCGCCGAACAGACAGATGACCGTCGACACGAGCGGCGCCAGCGTCGGCACGAGCAGCGAATAGCGCAGCGCGTCCTCCCCGAAGCGCGCTCCGA
>CAZFKD010000088.1:0-3818 GCA_964519695.1 uncultured Spirochaetaceae bacterium | reverse complement strand
CGAAGTTGCCCGAGAGCAGCGTGCCGTAGTTTCCTCCGAACCCGTCCGCGATCACGCCGACGAGCAGCGGTCCGGCCGCGAGGCCGACGAGCGTCGTCACGAGCGTCGAGATGGCCGACGCGAAGGCGCGCATGCGCAGGGGCGAGATCCCCTGGATCGTCGACATGAAGGGCGCCGTGAAGGTCCCGCCGATGATCGATCCGAAGAAGCTCCAGATCAGCGCGACCGGCAGCGAGGGCAATCCGAGTGCCGCCATGAAGCCCGGCATCGGGATCCGATCGGCTTCCGGCCAGAGCAGGAAGGTGACGAGCACGGGAACGCTGATGGCCTGCCCGAGCGCCGGCACCCAGAGATACCAGCGCGGGTTTCGCGCGCCGAGCCGGTCGGCGAAATACCCGCCGAGGAAGATGCCCAACACCGACGGCAGCGGGCTCGTCACGAAGTACCAGGTCCCGGCCTCGAACTGACCCATGTGATAGGTCCGGATCAGGAAGGCCGGCTCCCAGAGATTTCGACCCATCGAAGCGAACAGGGAGAACGCATTGGCGGCGAGGATGAACTGATAGGTCCGGGTCGCGAGCAGGAGCTTCAGGTTCGGCCCGAGGCGTGACGGGCTCGCCGCGCGCCCCTCGCTCCCGCCCCGGCGCGGCTCCTCGATGGTCAGGCGGTAGAGGATCGCGAGCACGACGCCCGGCACGCCCGCGGCGATGAACGCATTGCGCCAGCCGTAGCGCTCGGAGACCCAGCCGCCGAGCACCATCCCGATCCCCATGCCGAGGACCGCGCCGATCGAGACGACCGAGATCCCCCGCGCGCGCTTCGCCGGCGTCAGGTAGTCGGAGAGCATCGAGACCGAAGGCGAGGTGCCGCCTGCCTCCCCGACCCCGACGCCCATCCGCATCGCGAAGAGCTGCAGATAGCTCCCGACGAACGCGGTGGCACAGGTGAAGAGACTCCAGACGAACAGCGACCAGGCGACGATGTCGCGCCGGACGCCGGTGGTATCCGCATAACGGCCGAGCGGCAGGCAGAGCGCGGTATAGACGACCGCGAAGGCGGGGCCGAGCAGCCAGCCCATCTGCGTGTCGCTGAGGGCGAACTCCGCCTTGATGGGCTCGACGAGGATCGAGAGAATCGTGCGATCGACGTTGCTGAAGATCATGGTCATGAGGACCATGAACAGGACATAACGCGTGTAGAGCGGCGGGTACGGATCGGGGATCGCGAAGACGGACGGCGGCGCGGAAGACGCAGGCGGAGGGGCGGGACGGTCTGCGGGCACGGGGCCTCCAGGCAGGGCGACCGCGCCGCGGACGATCGCGGCGCGCACATGCGGGCTCGTCGCTCGGTGGTCGGATCGCCGACCGACGATAGTGAAGGCCGATGCGCCCGCACCGCGCTCGTTTCGTCGCCCGGTTCGTCCCGAATGCCGCATGCGTCGTTTGGATCGGGAGACGGGCCGCGATAGGATGCGCGCTGCCCGCCGAAGACGGCCGGAAGGTCGCCGGTGAACACAGACCGTTCACGGGAGGAAAGTCCGGGCTCCACAGGACAGGGAGGTCGGTAACACCGACCCGGGGTGACCCGAGGGAAAGCGCAACAGAAATGACACCGCCGATGGCGCGCCGCTCGCAAGGGCGGCGCGAACAGGCAAGGGTGAAATCGTGGGGTAAGAGCCCACGCGCGACAGCCGGGCGACCGGCGGCGAGGCAAGCCCCTCCCGGAGCAAGCTCGAATAGGGACACCGCCAGAGCGGTCCGCTCGATCGATGGCGCGCAAGCGTCGTCGCGGTGTCCGGGTGAGAGTGCTCGAGCCGCCTAGCAATAGTCGGCCTAGAGGAATGACTTTCGCCGCGGGCGGGGCAACCTGCTCGCGGGACAGAACCCGGCTTACAGGCCGATCCGGACCTCGCGTCCGGACCTCCGGAAGGAAGCCCTCGGGCCATGTCCGGAGCGCTTCGACGGGCAATCGAAGCCGATCGCGCGACCGATCAGAGATCGAGTCGCAGGCAGTGCAGGCGCGCGCGGCGCTCCGCATCGTAGTCGTCCCATTTCTGCTTCGGAACCTCCTCGGGGCCGACGGGGCGGAATCCGTGGCTCTCGAAGAAGACCTTGACCCGCTCGGAGGTCGTGCAGCCGAAGACGTATCGAAGCCCTTGCTGACGGGCTGCGTCGACGGCGAATCGCACGATGTGGCCGCCGGCGCCCTCGCCGATGTAGCGGGTCATCGCGAAGAGCGAGGCGACTTCCATCGCCCGGTCCTGCTCGTAGGGAAGCAGCGCCCCGACCCCGGCCAGATAATGGCCCTCGATGAAGACACCAACGCCATGGGCGAGCACGGCGTCCCGCGCCTCGGGTCCCCGCGGAGCCAGGAAGCCGTCCGCCTCGCCCCGGGCGATCAGATCGTGGGCCGGGTCATAGTCGTCGATCGCGAGCGGCCGGACCTCGGCGTAGCGGTTGCGCGTGAAGAAGATGCCCGCCCCGGCGTAGGTAAAGAGCTCGAGCGCGAGGTCCGACGCGGCACAGACGTTCACGGCCGAAACGCCCCCTTCGATGACCCGCCGGATCGTGTCGAGCACCACTCGCCGCCCGGGCGTCACCCGCAGCGGCAGCTCCGCCGACACCCGCCCGCCGTCCGCAGCAAGCAGGGGTTCGAGATGCGCGAGGTCGACGACCGAGATCCGACCCGAGCCCTCCGCCCGCTCGACCGGGGGCGTCGACTGGATCCAGACGAGCTTCGAGAGGCGCAGCATCGCCATCGCGCGCTCGCAATCCGCCTCGAACCGGTCCGCCGAGATCCGCATCCCAGCGCTTCCGTTCTCACGCAACCGGCGCCAGAGTCGCGGACCCGCATTCTCCTCGTCGAGGTCCACCGCCGGCCCGCCACCGGCGATCGCCAGAATCGCGTCGACCGGCGACAGGACCACGACCTGCGACTCGTTGTTCACCAGCTCGTCGATCACGCTCGCGAGGGGCTCGCTCTCCGGCGGCTCTTCGACGGGCCAGGCGATCCCGATCGTGCGACCGTGGAACTCCTCGAGGTAGAACTCGCGCTCGCTGAAGGTCCGGACCGGATTCGACATGGCCGCATTGTTGCGGATTTCGTCGCCGTCGCACGCGCACGACCGCGCTGCCCCCATCGCCCGTTCGGACCGGCCAGCGACCGCCCGAACGCGAGCCCGTTGTCGCCGGAATCCGGGAATCCGACCAACGGTCGCGAATCACAGGACCATTTCGACACATCTCCGATGATCGGGCCACCCCTCTTTACGGTGGGGGACGCTTCCAGAATCCCCGCCACCCCGCAGCCCCGAAGGAGCACGAATGAAGGTCGAGTCCGCGCCGCAGATCCCGCCGTTCCGTTCTCGCGAGCGAACGCGGAACCGGAGCGGGCCGGGCGGCGACGGGATGCAGAAAATTGCTGGCTAAATAGGTGAAATTCAATCAAGATCGGGCTACATCCACGGGCCCTTACCCCGCTCGTCGAGAGTCCCGGAACGGCCCGCCGCCCAGCGATCGGCAGGGCGATCGAAAAGGCGATCGGAGCGACCGCCCTCGAGTCGAAGACTCGCGGGGTCGCTCGATCGAAGTCCCTCGAGAGGATGCGAGGGACTCTTTGAAACACTCCCCCCTCGGGCGGTATCTCAGCGAGAATTGCACCGGGGAGCACGAGGAACCGAGTTGAAGACGCAAGAGAAGAAGCAGTCCGACGCCCACGAGGCCGTCACGATGGGAGCGACGCCGGTAGTTGCGGCCGAGGAGCTCGATCCCGGTCGTGAGCGGCGACCGCTCGAGTCGTATTTCCAGGAGATCGGCGGC
>CAZFKD010000087.1:8685-11588 GCA_964519695.1 uncultured Spirochaetaceae bacterium | reverse complement strand
ACTCGGGAAAAGTATCGATTTTTTTTCGCTCGTGTGCGGAACGCATGCAGCCGAAGTGCAGGAAGTGCGCAGGGCATGGGCAGCCGTGCGTGTGGAAGCCGGGCATGCAGAAGCCGAGGAGGACGTGATGGTCGGGGTTCGTTCGCGGGATCTGGGGATCGAGCGGAAGACATTCGGGGGACTGCGGGCGCCGATCGCCTTGCTGATCCTCGCCCTGGCGGGCCCGGCGACAGCGACGCCTGCCGTCTTTTCGAGTGGAGGCTGGGGATTCGATGCCGCAGGCCTCGGCGGACTTCCCGCCTTCTCGATCGACGAGAGCGTCCCCTTCCTCACCGCCGGCGCGCCGGGCTCCGCACCGAATCTCGACATCGAGCTCATCGGAACCACCGACATCTGCGTGCTCACGCCCGGCAGCAGCGTCTGCCACGGCGCGAATCCTGCGCCGACGGGGCCATTTTCGGTGCTGGTCTCGTTCACGGTGAACGTCTTGAATCCGGCCGTCGACGGACCCTTCACGCTGATGCTGACGAGCCTCGTCGGCACGCTCGGTTATGCGCCGGCGGAGGTCGCGATCGAGCTCGCTCCGGCCATTCCGTCCGGTCTCGATCCGGCGGCCGTACCGGCCTTCGTCTTCGACGGCCGCTTCGATCCCTTCGTGCGCGTTCACGATCTCTACGAATCGCCGACCACGACCTACGACTATGTCGGGTGGACCGTGCAACACGGCAGCCGCGTCGTCTTCCGCTATGGCGTACTGACACAGCTGCGCGGGAGCTCGTATCCGCAGTTCACGGCCAATGCGGTGCCGGTCGTCGTGCCGGAGCCGGCGACGGCGCTGCTCTTCGGACTCGGGCTCGCGGGGCTCTCGCTCGTGAGTGGCCGCAACGACCGCGACCGCGCCTGATCGGGGCGATCGGACGAACGAAACGCAGATGGGGGGGATCGTGCGAAGAGGATGGGGGGCCTCGGCGATCGGGGTCATCGGGATTGCCTGGGCCTCGATCGGCGCCGGCGCGGCTGCGGCCGCGACCGACCCGGTGCAAGACGCCTTGCAAGCGGCGCGGGAAGACGCGCTGCAGGGGCGATGCGAGCAGGCGCAGGAGCGGCTGGCGCCGATCGACGGGCTCGCGAACCGGGCGCGGCTGCTCGGCGGGCAATGCCTGATCCGGACGGGCCGCTATCCCGAAGCGCTCGCGAGCCTCGACCGGGCGCGCGGCGCGCGGGATCTCACGGCCGCCCAGGTCGGCGACGTCGAGCTCTTCCGGGGCGTCGCGCTCTACCACCTCGAGCGTTATGCGGAGGCCTCCGCCGCGCTGACCTCCGCCGAGGGCCTGACCTCCGAGCCGGCCCAGCTCGCGCTCTACCGCGGCCTGATCACGCTCCGGACCGGCGACGACGAGGGCGCCGCGCCCGATCTCGAATCCGCCGCCCTGCTCTCGCCGGCCCTGACCGAGCCGGTCGCCTCGTATTATGCGGGCCTCGCCTGGCAGGGGGCCGGCGACGACGACGCCGCGCGGCGGTCCTTCCGCCGGGTGATCGCGATCGACGGCGAGGACGGCGACTGGGGCCGCCAGGCGCGGGCACTGCTCGGCGCGAGCGATCCGCATCCGTTCGCCCTGCGCGCGGCGGTCGGCATCGAGTACGACGACAACGTCATCCTGCGCGGCGGCGCGACCCAGTTCGCGTCGCCGGACTCCCCGGCGACCCGCGACGGCGAAAAGGATGGCCGCGCCGTCTGGGCCGTCGACGGCAGCCTCCAGCTCTTCGAAGCCGGCCGCTTCGGCGCCGGCGTCACGGCGGGCTATTCGGGCAGCGCCCATTTCGACCTCGCCGACTTCGACGTCCACTATCCGCGCATCGGCGCCTACGCCCTGCAGCGCATCACGCCCGAGACCACGGCGCAGCTCCGCTACGAGTTCGGCGCCGCCTGGGTCGACGAAAACTCGTTCATGCGGACCCAGCTCGCCGAGGCGGGCCTCTCGCATGCCTGGGAAGAGGCCGGGACGACGATCGTCGTCGCGGACATCGTCTGGAACGATCTGCGCTTTCCGACCCGCGATGTCGTAAGCGAAGACGACGGTCTCGGCGGCTGCGATCCGGCCCCGACGAATCCAGGCTCTGGCTGCGGCCCGGCGGGACTCGACGAGGGTCGCGCGCGCGATCGAGACGGCATCGGCGTCGGCGGCGCCATCGAACATCGGTACTCGATCCCGGTCCCGAAGGCCGTCGACGCCGTCTTCGAGGCCCTGCGGATCGGGGGCGGGTACCGATTCCGCTGGTTCGATTCGGACGGCCGCGAGTGGAAGCACATGAGCCACATCGCGAGCGCGGCGTTCGAGCTCGACCTGCCGTATGGATTCGGGCTCGTGAACCGCTTCAGCTACGAGTACCGCGACTTCTCGAATCCCTCGACCTTCCCCGATCGGGAGGTGGCGGACGAGCCGTACCGTCTCTCGAGCGCAGACCGGCAGGAGCACGAAGTGCAGTTCAGCGCCGAGCTCTCCAAGAGGCTCTCGCAGAATCTCTCGCTCAGCACCCGCTGGTCCTACCTCGACAACGAGTCGAACCGGCGCGTCTACGACTACACCCGGCACATCGTCGGGGCCTATCTGAATCTTCGATTCGACTAGACCGGCGCAGCCGGAGGGAGCGGTGGAGATGGAGACGAAGCGGCACGGGTTCTGGATCCAGGCGGTCGGCGTGCAGGCCTTCATCGGTGTCGTGCTCGGGATCGGGCTCGCCGGGGCCGCGTCGGCGGAAGAGCCGGCGGCGGGGGCGGCGTTCGACCGGGTGTTCTCGACGACGTCGCCGAGCCAGGCGGGCGAAGCGGGCGAGGTCGGTGTCGCCGGTCCGGTCGTCGATCGTTTCGCGCCGCCGGTCGCCGCGCCGATCGCGCCCGGCTC
>CAZFKD010000087.1:4310-8675 GCA_964519695.1 uncultured Spirochaetaceae bacterium | reverse complement strand
GCCGGGGCTGCCGTTGGCGCAGGCGCAGGGGCCGGTGCTGCGGCCCTGCGATACGCCGGGATCGGGTTGTCGCAATCCGCAGCCGAACTCGCCGCAGGTGGTCGTGCCGCCGATCGTCCCCGGGACGCGGCCCCCGCGCACACAGCCCTGATCGCGCCTATCCTCGTGCCGATTCGGCGAGCCGACGCGCGTCGGTTGGCAAAGCCGGGCCGGGGGCCATGCGCTTCGACGATTTTTCCTACGATGCCGTCGCGTCTTTCTACGACGAGCTCGCCGAAATCTATTCCCTGGGTCGGATCCGCCGCTCGAAGGCTTCCCAGCTCGTCGCGATCGCGAAGAGCGATCGGGTGCTCTACGCGGGCGTGGGCCGCGGGAGCGACGCGCTGCTCGCCGCCCGCTTCGGCGCGCGCGTCACGGCGATCGATCTCTCCGCATCGATGTTGTCCCGCTTCGAGCGCAGGCTCGCGCGTGAGGGACTCGAAGCCGAGCTGATCCGGGGCGACGTCGCGGCGCACGCGCCCGATCGGGAATACGACGTCGTCGTCGCGAACTATTTCCTCAATCTCTTCGACTTCGACCGGGCGCGCGAGATGGCTCGCCATCTCGGCAGTCTCGTGCGCCGCGGGGGCCTCCTGATGCTGGCGGATTTCGCGCGGCCTTCGGGCGGGCGATTCGCGCGGTCGCTGTCCAGCGCCTACTACCGGCCGGTCAACGGGATCGCGTGGGCGCTGGGGTTCTGCGCGCTCCATCCGATCCTCGACCATGCCGAGCTGCTGGCGCCGCTCGGATTCCGGATCCGGACGGAGCGGCGATTTCCGATCCTGCTGGGCCGCAATCCGGCCTACGTCTCGATCATCGCCGAGCGCGTGCTCTGATCAGGGGGCGGCGGCGGAGACGGCGGCGCCGGTCTCGAGCTCGACGAGCGCCGCCTTGATGTCGGCGATCAGGTTGTCGTCGCGCTCCGAGCCGTCGGCGGGGACGGCGAGGGCCTCGCGATAGTGGGCGCTCGCGGCCTCGCGCTCGCCGGCGAGCCATTCGATCCGGGCGAGCGCGGCGGGGATCTGACGCCGGGCGTGAGCAACGATCTCCCCGGGACCGGCGAGCCGCGCGTAGGCGCCGCGTCCGAGCTCGAAGGCGCGATCGAGCTCGCCCTGCTCGGCGAGGATCTGGCCGAGCGTCGCCTCGGCGACGCCGCGACTCGACGGGTCTGCTTGCTCGCGTTCGAAGATGCGGACGGCCGTTTCGGCCGATTCCGCGGCGACGTCGAGGTCGCGTGCGGCGAGGGCGATGCGTGCCTTGTAGATCTCGAGCGCCGCTGCCTGCATGCGGTCGGCGGGAGCGGTGATGCGGGCGTCTTCGATCGTCTGGTCGATCGCGCGCCGGGCGAGCTCGAGCTCGCCGTCGCGCAGCGCCTTGTTGGAGACCTCGAAGGCGAGACCCAGGCGTTCCCGGCTCGCGGGGCTCGCGAGCGAGGCGTCGAAGGCGAGGGCGAGCAGCGGAAGCTGGGACTCGGTTCGGCCGGCTTCGCGGGCGGCTTCGCGGCGTCGGTTGGCGGTGGCGCGGGCGAGGGTGACGAGGGCGGTATCGCCGAGCGCGGGCTCGGCGCGCACTTCCTCGAAGAGCCGGTCGGCGAGCAGGTCCGCTCGCTCGATCTCGCCGAGGGCGGCGAGGTCGTGGGCGAGGCGGGCGCGGAGGCCGAAGACGGTGCGCCGGCGGGTGCTGGTCGGTCGGCGATCCTTCAGCTGGAGGGCGGCCTGCTCGAGCAGGGTCTCGGCTTCGTCGAACTCGCCGTTCTGGGCGTGCTCGCGCGCCCGTCGGGAGAGCTCGCGCCAGTCGCGGCCCGTCTCGGGCCCGGCGTCGTCCCGGTCGCGCTGGGCGAGGCGGGCGCGGGTCGGGCTCGACGGTCGAGTCGTCGCCGCTCCGCTCATCGGTCCGCTCATCGCTTCGGACGTCGGTCCGGTCATCGAGGGAGCGCTCGTCGTGGCCGTCGTCGCGGCTGCGTCCGTCGCCGCGACCGCCGATTCGGACGCCGCTGCATCGCTCGCCGCCGCCGCCGGGTTGCTCGCTTGCGCGGCGGGGACGATGCCCGGCTCGTCGTAGCGAAGCGCCGCGCAGCCCGCGGCGAATGCCGCCACGCAGAATACGGAAGCGAGGACCCGGCCTCGCCGATGCATCGAGATCGTCTTCATCAACCCACGCACTTCGTTTCTCGTCGGACGTTCGTCAGAGCCGCATCTTCTTCAGATCCGTACATAGACCTCGCCGTCGCGAAGCTCCACCGGATAGGTCGCGAGCGGCTTCCGGGCCGGGCCCGAGATCGGGCAGCCGTCGCGCAAGTCGAAGCGCGCGCCGTGCAGCGTGCACACGATCTGCGAGCCCTCGAGCGGCTCATCGGCGAGCGGCCAGGCCGCATGAGAGCATCGGCTCGCGATCGCGAAATACTGCTCGCTGGTCCGCGCGAGCAGGATCTCCCGATTTCCGATCTGCACGACCCGTTTCTCTCCGGGCGCGAGCGAGAGGTCGAGATCGAGGCGCTGCCATCCGGAAGGCTCAGCCACCGAAGGCCTTTCGCAACGCCGCGCACGCCTCGTCGACCGCCTTCCGCGCCCGCGGCAGCTGCTCGGTCATGCCTAAGAAGCCGTGGAAGACGCCGTCGTAGTTCGTGTACTGCGTGGGGACGCCCGCGGCCGCGAGGCGCTCGGCGTAGGCCCGCCCCTCGTCGCGCAGCGGATCGTACTGGGCGGTGATCACGGTCGCCGCCGGCAGGCCGGCGAGATTCGCGGCCCGCAGCGGCGAGGCGAGGGGATCGGCGCCGTCCGCGTCGGTCTCGAGATAGTGATGCCAGAACCAGCGCATCATGTCCCGCGAGAGGAAATAGCCTTCGCCGTTCTCGATGTAGGAGGGCGTGTCGAACGCGAAATCCGTGACCGGGTAGATCAGCAGCTGGTGGACCGGGAGATGACCGCCGCGATCCCGCGACATCAGGGCGACGACGGCGGCGAGGTTGCCGCCCGCGCTGTCGCCTGCGACGGCGATGCGGGCGGGGTCGATGCCGAGCGTCTTCGCCTGGAGCGCGGTCCACTGGGTCGCCGAATAGCAGTCCTCGGGCGCGGCCGGGAACTGCGCTTCGGGGGCGAGGCGGTAGTCGACGGAGACGACGATGGCGTCGGTGCCCTGCGCGAGCTGGCGGCAGGTCGCGTCGTGGGTGTCGAGGTTGCAGAGCACGAAGCCGCCGCCATGGAAATAGACGATGCCGGGCTTGCGCTCGTCGCCGCCGACCGGGCGGTAGATGCGGACGGGAATCTTGCCGGCGGGGCCATCGATGTCGCGGGACTCGATCGACGCCATCGCGATCGGGGACGCGGGCGGACCGCCCGGCATCTGGCCGAAGGCCTCGCGGATGACGGTATGGGGAACGGAGAAGAGGTCGACCTTGGGGGCCGCGCTCATCGCCTCGAGCATGACCTTCGCCTCGGGATCGAGCGGCATCGTGGATCTCCTGCTCCGGGCCGGGGCGGGCCGGAGTCGGCCGGGGGACGAAACGCCGCGTACGCTAGCACCGCAGGCACGTCGTCGGGCCTGCGCGGCCGCTATCCTCCGCGAGTCGGCGCGCGTCTCGCGTCGACCCGGATCTCGCGTCGACTCCGGTTCCCTCGCCACAGCCCGGCGCCATCGGGAGGGTTCCTTCGTGCACACCGCATCCAGCCGCTCGTCGCTCCTCGTCCTGCTCTCTTGCCTTTTGATGCTCCCCGCGCTGACCGCCTGTCGCACCTTCAACGTCCGCTCCGACTGGGACGATTCGGTGTCGTTCTCGAGATATGCCCGCTACGCCTTCCTCGAGCCGAAGGAGGTCGAGGGCGCGGATCCCTTCGCAGACAACGACCTGCTCCGCAAGCGCATCCGCAGCGCGATCGAGGCGAACCTGAAGGCGCGCGGCTTCGAGGCGGTCGCCGATCCCGCCGACGCGGATTTCGTCGTGACCTACGGCGTCGTGATGGACGAGAAGCTGCGGGTCACCGGCGGCGGCGCGACGGCGATCGGCGGCTATGGCTATGGCTACCGCCGCTGGCCTGTCGGGATCGGCGGCCTCTATGGCGGGGGCGACGTACGCGACTATCAAGAGGCGACGTTGCTCGTCGACTTTCTCGAGCCCGCCAGCCGAGTGCTCGTCTGGCGCGGCTGGGGCAGCGGCTTCATCCAGACCCGCGATCGCGATCGGACCCAGAGCCAGTTCCAGGCGGGCGTCAAGGCGGTGCTCGACGCGTTTCCGCCGAAGGCGGACGCGAAGCCCTGAGCGGTGAGGCCGATATGGCGGGCGGCGGGATCGTGCCGGTAGGCCCAGGTCTGCACCGGCATGGCGACCAA
>CAZFKD010000087.1:0-4300 GCA_964519695.1 uncultured Spirochaetaceae bacterium | reverse complement strand
TGAGCCCGCCGAAGATGGAGATGAAATAGGTTTGGCCGAAGGCCGAGCCGAACGCGGGCTGACGAGGCCGGACGAGCGATCCTTTCATGCAATCCGAAAGTTCGCGTCGCCTGGCGCGTCGCCTCGATGCGCTCTTCGGCTCCGGGATCGATTGGCGCCGCGAGACGGGCGTCGTCCACGTCACGGCCATCGGCGAGCCCTCGCGCGCCGTGCTCGCGATCGGGCCGGATGCCCCAAGAAGCGCGACGGATCGATTCGTCCTCGGCTTCGCCCGGGCCCGGGCGGACGTGATCGTGACGACGGGCGCGATCCTGCGCGCCGAGCCCCGGCTGGTTCACGACACCGCCGAGGATCCGGGCGAAGCGGCGGCCTGGGCGCGTTGGCGCGCGGAGGTGCTCGCTCGCCGGGAGGCGCCGGTCCTGCTCGTCCTGTCCGCGAGCGGCGCGCTCGATCTCGCGCATCCGGCCCTGCGCGCCGCGCCGCGGACGATCGTCTGGACGACCGCATCGGGTCGCGAAAGGCTCGGCGCGGTCGACCCGGAGCGCGTCGAGATCGTCGTGCCCTGTCCGCATTCGGGGGCGGACCGGTCGCCGGAGCACGGCGCCGATGCGGACGCGAACGGGGCGGCGCAGGCCGCGCTCGAGGCCGCGCTGCGCGGGCTTCGCGCGGGCGCCGCGCTCGGTGGGGACGGGACGATCGTGATCGAGGCCGGCCCGCGCGCGACGGCCGGGCTCTACGCCTGCCCGCACTCGGCGGGCGCCGTCGACGAGCTCTTGCTCGGGATCTACGCGGGCGGGGGCTGCGGCGCAGTCGCCGGGCCGCGCATGGCGCCGACGGATCGGCTCGCGGACGGCTTCGGGGCTGGGCCGCGCTCGAGCCGGTGGGTGGAGGAGCCGAGCGGTGCCTGGCGATTCGAGCGCTACCGGCGCGAGCGTGCCGACCGGGCCGACCGGTCCGCCTGAGGCTGCCTCGGGCCGACCGAAGCCGACCGAAGCACGCAGGAGCCCGATGACCCGGGCGCTTCAGCCCGTCCGCCGCACCATCGGCCAGAGCGCGGGGCCGTCGGGGATCTTCAGCTCGTCGACGACCTCGAAGCCGTGTTTGTTGTAGAAGGGGATGTTGGTGGCCTTCGACGACTCGAGGTAGGCGGGCATCCTTTCGCGATCGCAGCGTTCGAGCACCGGCGCGAGGACCGCCGAGGCGAGCCCGCAGCGCTGCGCATCGGGATCGGTGCCGAGCACGGCGAGATACCAATGGGGCTCGCGCAGATGATGGCGGCTCATCAGCTCGCCGAGCCGTGCGGCGCGCCGGATGCCCGAGCGCGTCAGGCCGAAGAGCTTCGCGAGCACGCGCAGCTGGCGCCCGAAGCCGAGCGGTGCAGGCCGCGGCGCCTGCCAGATCGCCGCCGTCCGGATCTCCGGCTCGGTCATCACGAGGCCCGTCTCGCCGAACGCGTCGATCGCGAGCCCCGCGAAGCGCGCATAACGCTCGGCGCGCGTACGCACCTCGGGAAACAGGTACTCGGCCACCGGGTCGTCGAAGAAGGCCCGTCCGAGGACGTCGCAGACGCTCCGCTGTTCGTCCCGCCGCGCCTCCCGGACGTTCGGCCGGGAATGCCCGAAGGCGAGATCGGGCTGTCGTTCCTCGAGGCTCATCGGTCGATTCCCATGGCAGGCGAGGCGGCCCCGTCCGGGACGCGGGTCAATTGTTCCCCAGCGCGATCGAGCCAGACAAGGGTCTCGACGTGTTCGGTGTACGGAAAGAAGTCGAAGGCCTCGACGCCGCGCAGGACGAGCCGGCCCGAGGAACGCAGCCGCTCGAGGTCGCGCGCGAGGCTCGTCCGGTCACAGGCGAGGTAGACGAGGCGCGCGGGCGGCGAATCGACGAGGCGCTCGAGCAGCGGGCGATCCACGCCCTTGCGCGGCGGATCGACGACGACGACATCGGCGCCCTCGATGGGCGTGCCCGCGTCCGCGGCGTCCCCGGCATGGACGACGGCCCGCGTGCGCTCGGCGGCCGGCCGCGCCGCGAGCCCGAGCGCGAGGCCCTCGAGTCCGCCGGGCGACCGTTCGTTGAAGGCGACGGATGCGCCCCGGGCGAGCAGGGAGAGGCCGATCGCCCCGACCCCGCAGTAAAGCTCGGCGACCCGCGCCCGCTCGGGGACGAGCTGGCCGATCCGCCGGACCGCGCGCTCGAAGAGCGGCAGATGGTTCTGGCCGAAGGCCGTCGGCGGGTAGAAGACGTCGACCTCGGCGATCCGCTCGCGCAGGGCGGGCTCGCCGGCGAGGCGGATCGTCCGCGCACCGAGAATCGCGTTCGAGCGCGCGGGCTGGGCATTGAAAAAGAGCCCCTGGAGCCGCTCGCCCAAGCGGCGTGTGAACGCGTCCGGGAGCCCGCCGAGGATCTCCGGCGAGTCGCCGCAGCCGACGAGCACGGCCTGGATCTGCTCGCTCTCGCGCAGGGCGACGAGCTGGACATAACGCAGGGCGCCGCGGTGATGCGCTTCGTCGTAGGGCGGCGTCGCGGACTCGCGGATCGCCTCGCAGAGCGCGCTGGCGGCGGCGTTGATGGACGGATGATGGACGGCGCAGTCGGGGGTCGCGACGATGCGGTGGGTTCCGGCTTCGAACAGGCCGAGTCTCGGATCGGCTGCGCTGCCGCGGACGGCGAGCCGCGCGCGGTGGCGGTGGCCCAGGGCCGGAGCCGAATGGATCGGGGGCGCGGGCAGTCCGGCGCCTGCGGCGAGCGCTTCCAGTCCGGCCCGGGCGTCGGCCGCGATCGAGGGCTCGCCGTACCGTGGACAGCCGGGGCAGGGCGGGCGGTGCGGACAGGGCGGCGGGGATGACAAGCGAGAACCCTCGTGGCTCCCTCGCGGCTCGTACGCGGCGGGCCGCGCGAGGGTATCGCAGCGGAGCGCTGCTAAGGTCGGCCGATGTCCGGCCCCCGCAGCCCTCGCGACGCCTTCCTGCCGATGTCGGCCGGGGATCTCGCCGCCCGTGGCGGAGGCCCGCCGGACATCGTCTTCGTCACGGGCGATGCCTACGTCGATCATCCGTCCTTCGCGATGGCGATCCTCGGGCGCTGGCTCGAGGGCCACGGCTTCCGGGTCGCGCTGCTGTCCCAGCCGGATTGGAAGAGCGCCGACGCCTGGCGCGCCATCGGCCGGCCGCGGCTCTTCTATGCCGTCAGCGCGGGCAACATGGATTCGATGATCAATCACTACACGGCCAACCGGAAGCGCCGCAACGCCGACGCCTATTCGCCCGGCGGCCAGATCGATCGCCGGCCCGACCGCCCGACGGCGGTCTATGCCCAGCGCTGCCGCGAAGCGTTCAAGGGCGTGCCCGTGATCATCGGCGGCGTCGAGGCGTCGCTGCGGCGGATCGCGCACTACGACTACTGGAGCGACCGCGTCTGGCCGTCGATCCTCGTGACCTCGAAGGCCGATCTGCTGGGCTACGGCATGGGCGAGGCGACGCTGCTCGAGATCGCTCGGCGTCTCGACGCGGGCGAGCCCGTCTCCGCCCTGCGCGATCTGCGCGGGGTCGCCTACCTGCTCGGCAAGAACGAGGCGCTTGCGCCCGCGCGCTTCGGGGACATCGCCGGCGAAGCGCGCGGCAACGGCGCCCGGGTGGCGGCCCGCGAGGCGGCCGGGCTCGCGCCGGAGTCCGAAACGATCGAGCTGCCGGCCTACGAGCAGGTGATCGGCGATGCGCGGGCCTTCGCCGAGATGACCCGCAAGCTCCACCACGAGACGAACCCGCACAACGCACGCCGCCTCGTCCAGCGCCATGGCGAGCGGCTGCTCGTCGTGAACCCGCCCGCCTTCGCGCTCGACGAGAAGACGATGGACGCGCTCCACGAGCTGCCGTACACGCGCCGGCCCCATCCCGACTACGCCGAGCCGCCGCCGGCCTGGGAGACGATCAAGCATTCGGTGCAGGTCATGCGCGGCTGCTTCGGCGGCTGCACCTTCTGCTCGATCACGATGCATCAGGGCCGCGAGATCCAGAGCCGCAGCGAGGGCTCGATCCTGCGCGAGGTCGAGCAGCTCGCGGCTTCGCCCGATTTCAAGGGCACCATCTCGGATCTGGGCGGCCCGACGGCCAACATGTACCGGATGGCGTGTACGCGACCCGAGGTCGAGAAGACCTGCCGGCGGCTGTCCTGCGTCCATCCGAAGATCTGCAAGCTGCTTGGGACCGATCACGCGCCGACGCTCGAGCTGATGCGCAAGGCGCGTGCCGTCCCCGGCGTCGCCCGGGTCCACATCGCCTCCGGCATCCGCATGGATCTCGCC
>CAZFKD010000086.1:7287-11606 GCA_964519695.1 uncultured Spirochaetaceae bacterium | reverse complement strand
GCATCCCCGCCGAGACGATCCGCGCCCTCGCCCGCGAATACGCGACGACGAAGAAGGCCGCCCTCTACGGCCGAATCGGCACCTGCACCCAGGAGTTCGGCACCCTCGCCTCCTGGCTGCTCGACGTCGCCGCGATCCTGACCGGCCATTTCGACGAAGAGGGCTGCATGATGTTCCCGCGCCCCGCGGCGGGCCAATCCGAGCCCGGCGAGGCGAGCGCGCCGATGTCCGTCGGCGCCTATCGCACGGTCGCTCGCGGCCTGCCCGAGATCGACGGCCAGCTGCCCGCCGGAGTCATGGCCGAGGAGATCGAGGAGAAGAGCGCCGGCGACCAGCGCATGCGCGCGCTGCTGACCGCCGCCGGCAATCCCGTCCTCTCGGCCCCGAACGGCGATCGCCTCGCCGCGGCGTTAGGCGAGCTCGACTTCATGGTCTCCGTCGACATCTACATCAACGAGACGACGAGCCATGCGGACCTGATCCTCCCGACGACCGTCTCCGTCGAAGAGGAGAACTTCGACTTCACCTACGCGACGACCTGCTCCCACAACTACGCCCGCTGGTCCCCCGCGATCTTCGAAGCGCCCGCCGATGCGAAGCCCCATTGGGAGGTCCTGATGCGCCTCGTCGAAGCGGCGACCGGCGTCACTCTCGAGCAGCTCGACGAAGCGATGGTCGGCGGCATCGCCGCGAGCGTCGCGCGCCCGGGCGGCCGCTGCGAAGGCAAGACGCCGGCGGAGCTGATCGCGGCGATCGGCGACGAACGCGGCCCGCTGCGCATCCTCGATCTCATGCTGCGCGCGGGCCCGTACGGCGATCGCTTCGTCGGCCGCAAGGAGGCCGGAAAGGAAGGCCTCTCGCTGCGCGCGCTGCGCGAGTGCGGCGGCCTCGTCGATTTCGGCCCGCTTAAGCCGCGCCTGCCCGAGGTCCTGAAGACGCCCGATCGGCGCATCCCGCTCGCGCATCCCTACATCACGGCCGACGTCCCGCGCCTCCGGGCCGCCCTCGCCGACGCGCAGCGGAGCGATCGCCTCCTGCTGATCGGCCGCCGCCAGGTCCGCAACATGAACTCCTGGCTGCACAACGCGCAGGTCCTCGCCAAGGGCCCCGCGCGCTGCACGCTCCTCGTGCATCCCGACGATGCGAAGCGCTTCGGCCTCGCGACGGGCGAGAAGGCGCGCGTGCGCTCGCAGAGCGGCGAGATCGTGACGGAGGTCGAGGTCAGCGACGAGGTGATGCGCGGCGTCGTCAGCCTGCCCCACGGCTTCGGCCATACGCGGCCGGGCTCGCGGACGGCGGTCGCGACGCGGCTGCAGCCGGGGGCGAACGCGAATCAGCTGACGGATGAGGGGCCGCTCGACGTCCCGAGCGGGACGCATATCGCGAACGGGATCCCGGTCGAGATCGCAAGGGCCTGATCCGAGCGCCCGACCCCGCTCGGCTCTGCCCTGCCCCGACCCGCGCGCTCGCTCAAGTCGCTCGGCACGAACCCGCGGACCCGTGCGCGCCGCCGGCGCCCACCGGACGGCGCCGGCGCGACCCCAGGAGTGCAGCGAACCCCACCGCAAGGCCCATCCCGCTCCCCGGCTCGGGCACCGGCCGGACCCAGATCGGCGAGCTCGTCGCCCGCTCCTGGATCGCGTCCGAAAACGAGCCGTCGCAGCAGCTCTCGAACCCCGCCGGCGGCGGCGCCGAGCAGTCGACGCCCTGCGCGCGGCATTCGAGGGCGGACCAGCGACAACTCGGGCTCTCGAGCAAGCGCGCATAATAGAAGGCGTGCTCCTCGGGATCGAAATCGGGATCCTGCCACTCGCCGCAGAGCGTCGCGGCGCCGCTGCCGTCGGGCGTGCACGTCTCGACATCGAGGGCGCCTGGACCGGGCGGGCCGCCCGCGACGGAGACGACGAGCTCGTGGCCCTCGCCGGCGGCATCGAACCAGCCCTTCACGATCTCGATCTGCGTGAGCGGTGTCCCCGGGAATCCGGGCGAGCCCGGGTCCTGCATCGCCGCGACGACGAAGCGCGGGCCGGCCACGCCGGGCTCGGCCGCGAGATCCCCGCCCATCGGGACACGCTCGCATAACCCTGCTGCGCGAGATCAGACGCCGCGCAGAGCCCCGGCGGCAGATCGAAGCCCCCGAAGAAGCGCAGCATCGGCCGCGTCCCGGTCGTCGCGTAGGTCTCGCGCCGTTCGATGCCCGCGAAGAGCGCCGCACGATCGTTTTCCTCGGCGTAGACGGCCATCAGACCGCCGGGGTTGAAGCCGACGCGGCTGGGCGCGAGGCGCTGGGCGGGAGTCGCGTCGTCCTTGCCCGTATGCCCCGGAAAATCGTCTTCGAGGGTCGCGCCCGGAGTACCGTTATGCGTGTCGCTCGAGCCGATGAAGCCCTGGGCGAAGGGGTTCGCGCCGAGCGCGGTCTCGATCGCGAGGCCTGCGAGGAGCGCGTTGCGGACGTAGGCGAGCGGCGTATCGAGCCCGGGCGGGCCGGACGCGAGCTTTTCGTAGGCGCAGTCCGGATCCGTGGCCGTCCCGACGCCGGGCCGGCATTCGGAATCGCCTTTGTGCTGCGTCAGCTCGACGAGCGGCTCGTTCGTGCGGCGCGTGAGCGCGTCCGAGAACGTGAGCGGCGCGCCGCCGGGCCCCGTCGTCCCGAAGCTGATGCCCGCGCTCAGATTCGAGTTGTGCGGGATCGTGATCGCATCGCAGTCGCCGCCGACGCTCGCGCACTGCGCGTCGAGGGCGGCCCAGAGCGCGAAGGGATCCTGGACCTCGACGTAGCTCTGGGGGAGGGGCGGCACGTCGGCGCCCCGGAACAGGACGTTGCGATGGCCCGTATCGCCGCCGGGCGAGGCGGTCCATTCGTAGCCGACGAAGGTCGCGAACGAGCACGCCGGCGACGGATCGTCGAACTCGGCCGCCGCCTGCTGGATCTCGTTCCAGGGCGACGCGGCGGCCTGCAGGCAGAGCGCGCCGTCCGCGCCGCAGAAGGCGCGGCGGGCGGGATCGGCGGCGCTGAACTGGGAGCGGAAATAGAATCCGGCGAGGGCGAAGTTGCCGTCGCGGATCGCCTGGCAGGCCGGGGTCTGGAGGTTCGCGGCGGTGCAGAGCCGCGTCTCGCCGAGCATCTCCGCATGATCGGTGACGGCGGCGAAGTCGAGCGGCACGCGCAGATGATGGCTTCGGGTCGGCTCGCCGAAGGCGTCGAGGGGCGGCAGGCCGACGGGCTCGCCCTTCGCGAAGCGATAGGCGTCGCGGGGGCCGTTCCGGGTCTCGAAGGTATAGGCGTCGAAGGAGAGCGCGGTATGCACGTGGACGTCGCCGAAGAAGGGCTGGCGCTCCGGAGTCCAGTCGGCGCAGGTCTGGGCGGAGGCCAGGGGAGCGAGCGGGAATCCGGCGAAGGTCGCGAGGGCGAACAGTGCCGGGAGCGCGCGCGGGCGGCGATGAGATAGGGGGGCAAGCAGCATGGCGGATCGGATCTCCGGCGCTCGGGCTGAGCGTTCGTCGGCAAGTCTCCACTCAACCGGAGAGCATGCCCGGAGTTGCGCTCGAGTCCGCCCGGGGTGGAGGCGATGAGCGCGACGGCGTTCGCACGGCCTCTTCCGCTTTCAGCGAATACCGGGACGGCGCGCCTCGCCTTGGGGCCTACGACCTCGCCCGCGGAGGGGGCTCTTGCCCGGGGCCCCTCTCGACCGATCCTCCACGGGGTTCCGGGTGGCACGCCCAATGCAAAACGTTTGCTCGTGGCGTGCCATCCCGGCTCGTCCGGAAGGACTTCGCCGGAGGTCGACCGATGACCCGACTCGAGCTGCCGACCGCCGCTGATCTGATGCAGCGACGACCTCTCACCTTCGATCCAGACGGGAAGATCGAAGAGGCCGTACGACGACTCCTGGAAAAGGGATACGCGGCGGCACCCGTCGTCGATCGAGACGGAAGACTCGTGGGAATCGTCTCGGAGCACGACTGTGTTCGGGTCCTCAGCGAGGCGATCGCCGAAGGCTGGCCTTCCGGACTCGTCCGCGACCACATGACGAAGGAGCTCGAAACCGTCTCGCCCGACGAGGACGTGCTCGCGCTCTCCGCCCGATTTGCCGCCGGACGCCATCGGCGAATGCTGGTCGTCGAGGCCGGTCGCCTCGTCGGCCTGGTCGCGCGCCGGGATCTGCTGCGCGGTCTCGAGTCGATGGAACGCGAGCGGGCACGCGTAAAGCGCAAGACGACCTACGAGGTCATGGAAGAGCGTCGTCGCGAGCTCGCTACCGAGCGCGACGAGCGCGCTCTGCTCGAGCCGTGCGGCTGCCAAATCCTGGCGCGCGATG
>CAZFKD010000086.1:5601-7277 GCA_964519695.1 uncultured Spirochaetaceae bacterium | reverse complement strand
TTTCCGCTCCGAATCGTGCCGATCCCCGATTTGATGGCGATCCGAGGCGGCGTGATTCCCCGCCTGCGTTTCGCGTCTCGACACGGCGCGCGACCCCATCGACCCGATCGCTTCTCGAGAGATCGCGTCGGAACGATCCTGAAAACCCAAACCAACAGGAGACGAAAACGATGGCATTCTTGGATGAGATCAAGGAGGAGTTCCGAGAGCTGGCGGCCGAGCTGCAGACCCAGCGGGATGAAATCAGGGTCCGCGCGCATCTATTGGGGATGGAGGCGGCGGAGGACTGGCGCGCCGTGGAGAAGAAATTCGACCAGCTGCGCGGCAAGATGAAGAAGGCGACGGGCGCAGCCGAGGCCTCTTCGGACGGGGTCAAGACGGCAGTGGAGCTGCTAGGGGCGGAACTCAAGGCGAGCTTCGATCGGATCAAGAAGAGTCTGTAGTCGCAGGCAGCGCATCAGAGGGGGCCGCGGGGCCTTCTGGACCAACCTCGCTGGGCGCTCCTGCACAAGCGCCGCCTGGATGCCCCCGCGTCACGTCTCGAGCGAGTCCCTCCTTCTCCGCGACGAGCGCCGTGACGCGCGTCCAGTCGATGCGGTCGGCGAGATCGGCCGACCGCGCGACCGCTTCGATCAGCGCCAGCGCGGACGGTATCCGTGCGTATGCATCCGCATGCACCTCCAGACAGATCCGGTCGTCCGCCAGAGCCGCGAGCAGGACCGGTTCGTAGATGATCCGGACGGGATCCCCCAGGCGCACACGGGCGAATAGCGAAGCCACGTCGTCAGGATGGAGACGGATGCAGCCGTGGGTCCTCAGCGAATAGACGCTCGCCGGGACATTCGTGCCGTGGATCCCGCAGCTCGACCGCGAAAACCCGAGCCAGTGGCGCCCGAGCGGATTGTCTGGACCCGGCGGAACGGCTTTCAACACCGGCTTCCCGAGACGACGCATCTCCTCCTGGATCGAGCGCGGCACGATCCAGGGTTTGTCGGTCGCCTTCCGATCGATCGCGAACTCGCCGAGCGGAGTTCTCCAGTCGGGCCGTCCGGCGGCGACAGGAAAGGCGGCGACCAGGACGCCGCCTCGACGCTCGAATAGCATCTTCTGGGGTACGTTCACGAGGATCGCGTCGAGCGCGAGCGCATCGAACGAAGCCGGAACGACATGGACGTTCTCGACCCGCAAAAGCTGGCCGATCGCGAGGCGGGCGTCCGACGGGAGGCCGTTCGCGCGAGCAAGCGCGACGACGCCGACACCGAAGCGTGCGGAGATGGCCGTGAGGGAGTCGCCGGGGACGGCGCGGACCGTGTGGATGCCGCCGACGACGGCGCGGGCAAGCTCAGCCGGGCGATCGAAAGAGGGGTCCGCCGCGAGCGTCGGAGGAGTCGCCATCGCTCGACAAGGCATCGCCGCCAGTAAAACGACGCCGATCAGCCCGATCGACCTCTTCGCCATCGGCCTGCGGAACGCGGGTTTCGCCCGCCCGTCGAATGGAATCCCATCGATCGGTCGAACGCGAATCGAAGCGAAGATCGCCGTCACCCCTCGCGGGAACGCATCGACCGGCTCGCCTTTGCCAGGGTCTCGCGTCTGCGTTCTCCGCCGACCGTCAGGGCCAGGGCGAGCAACGCACCCAGAGCCGCCAGCGCCATGTCCTTTTGAGCATCCCATTC
>CAZFKD010000086.1:0-5591 GCA_964519695.1 uncultured Spirochaetaceae bacterium | reverse complement strand
GGCGCCGGTGAGGGCATACAGCAGGCCGGTGGTCATTCGTCCCCCTGCGTACCGAGATAGGCCTGACCCGCCTCCGGATCGACGATCATCGCGACGAACATCTCCAGGATCTCGAAGCCGGCCGGCCCCATGAACACGAAGCCGATGGCGGCGAGCGTCGCGAACGCCCTCGCGCCGCCAACATACCGCCGGCCGGCCTCCCGCAGTGGATGGAACAGCAGAATTCCGAAGCAGAAATGCACGAAGCGGTCGTAGTGACTGCCGACGGCATGCAGGCACACGAAGAGGAAGATCAGGAGGTAGGAGGCATCCGACAATGGGAAGCGCGTATGGATCGGGACGAGAAAGGGAATCACGAGGAAGATCAGGATGTTCTCGAGGAACCAGTCGAATCGATCGACCGGATCGATCGCGGCCCAGATCCACGCGGCGACGTACGCCGCGAAGAGGGCCCGCTGAAGATGATCCGTTCGGAAGTTCGCGCGGACGTCGGACGATGCGGTCGTGATCATCGGCTCCCCGCCATCACTTTCATCCGCATGGGCGGACAGTCGGCCGATGTCCTCGACACAGCCTCTCGGATTCGATCAGGTGCCCGATTGCGGCGACCTGGAGCCGCCGCCGGCTCATCTCTCAGGCGCTGTGAAAGAGCACGATCGGGTTCGCGAGATCGAGCAGCGTGATCAGGAAGGTGTCCCAGGCGAGCGGAAAGCGTCTGGGCGTCGAGCCGTGCCAGGCGGGGGCCGCTCCACGCAATGGCTGGGGTGCAAGAACGGAAGCCGATCCAAGGGGCGAGGCGATCCACGGGGATCGCCAAGGTGGCGATTGGGGAGAGAACGGCCTCTGGATCGGCCGTGGGTCGAGATCGGCTGCTCGGGCTTCGCCGGGCCTGTATCGTTCTATCGTTCTCGTACAAGGCAGAAGACTGGACCTCCAGACCGACAAAGGAGTCGCGACATGAAGATCGAAACGATTCTCGTCCCCACCGATTTCTCGCCGGACGCGACGACGGCGCTCGAGACCGCCAAAGGGTTCGCGCGGCAGCTCGGCAGCCGCATCGTCCTGCTGCACGCCTATCGCGTCGATCTTCCCCCTTCGACGCCCGACCTCGGCGGCGGCTTCGTCCTCCCCGACCGGTTCTACGAAGAGCTAGGCCGAAGCGCGACGAAGAAGGTCGAAGAGCTCGCCCAGGCCGTCGCGAAAGACGGGATCAGCGCCTCGGGGATCGCCGTCGAGGATCGGCCCGCGTCCGCGATCGTCGACGCAGCGAAACGACTTCCTGCCGACCTGATCGTCATGGGCAGCCGTGGTCTCACGGGGCTGGCGCATGTATTGCTCGGCAGCGTCGCGGATCGGGTGATTCGGCAATCGCACTGCCCCGTCCTCGTCGTCCGGTCGAAGACCTGACGAAGCCGACGGGGCGAGATTCGCGACTCACGAGTCCCCAGAGAAGCTCGTCCCCGCGCATCAGCCGCGCACTGCCGCTTCGCGTAGATCCTCGAATGCCCGCTGCACCTCCTTCGACCAGCTCTGCAGATCCGGGATCGCCTCGGCGTCGGCATGGAAAGTCCAGAACAGACGCCCCGCATAGCTCAGCACCGCGATGGTCAGGGCATGCCCGGGCATCAGCGGCACGATGGGATAGGCCGCAAGCAGCGGCGCACCGAGGAGCTCGAGAGGCTGCGCAGGGCCCGGCACGTTCGTCACGACGAGATTCGCGGGGCGCAGCCGCGTCGCCGCGAAGCGCGTCAGCGCGCGGGTGAGCCGTCGGGGTGCCCACTCCGCGAGCTCGAGGACGACGTCGAGCGCGTCGCTGGTGTGGGAGGCCTTCGCTGCGGCGAGCACGACCTGGGTCTTGTCGAGGGCGACGAGCGGGTCGATCTCCGCAATCGGCAGCGGGGCGAAGATCAGCGCGATCTGGTTGCCGATCGTATCTCGAGACCGGGGCGCACGCCGACTCACCGGGATGGCGACACGAACGACCATCGAGGCCTGCTCCTCCCGAGGAATCCCGCTCGCGTCCAGATAGCGGCCGAGGGCGATGGCCAGCGTTCCCACCACGATGTCGTTGACGGTTCCGCCGCGGCGACGCTGGACCTCGCGGATCCGCGCCAGGTCCGTGGCGATCCACTCGAGGCTTCGCTCCGTCCCGACCGCTGCGTCGAGCACGGTCGGGCTGGCGGGCGTGCGGGAGAGCTCGAGGATCCGCAAGAAGCCGATCGACTGCGAGATCGACCGGTCGAGCAGCCGCCCCGCGAACTCACGGGGCCGCCGGAGGGCTGTGAGCACCCGCCGACCGAGTTCGGACAGATCCCCCATTCGATCGATCGCTTCCGTCAGGATCAGATTCGGCAAGGCAGGTGAGGATTCAGACTGCGCGGCGGGCTCGCGCAGCGGGCGCTCCGGCTGCTCCGAGCCGAGCAGCGCGCGGAGGATCTCGATTCCAGCGATGCCGTCGGCGACGCAATGGTGGGCCTTGACGATCAGCGCAAAGCGATCGGCCGCGAAGCCTTCGAGGACGAGGATCATCCAGAGCGGATGCGCGAGGTCGAGAGGCTCCGAGAGGAACTCGGCGCAGCGCGCCCGCAGCACCGTATCGTCGCCATCCGGTTCGAGGCGGGCATAACGGACGTGGCGACGCGGATCGAACTCCCGGTCGCGGATCCAGATCGGCCGCCCTTCGATCGGCGTGCTTGCGAGACGTTGGCGCGCGCGCGGCAACCGCCGGAGCCGGGCTTCCAGCAGACCGATCAACGCGTCGGGGTCCGGGGCCAGGCGACGAGTGCCGGAGACGGGCTCCCCTTCGAAGACGAGGCAGACCCCGATCTGCATCGCGTTGCGATCGCTCTCGGCGTCGAGAAAGAGCGCGTCTGCAGGCCGAAGCCGCTCGTACCCACCCATCCGTCGGACCTCCCCGTCTCGATGCCGCGATTGCCCCGACTCTTACGCGTCCTGCATGTGATGCATGCCGCATTCCAAGCCGTCGATCCTCTCCGGAGTCGGCAGAGTCGTCGATCGGTTCCCAGGCCGGCTGGAGCTGGGGACCGAAGCGTGCCGGACTGCCCCATTTCGGGACATGGAGACTCAGACTCGCTCGCCCAACCGGAATCGAACGCCGGGGGCCCGGCATGCGGGTTGCGGCCATGCACGGGGGGCGGCCGAGTCGAGGCCGCCTCGAAACCCGAGCGAAGATTGGAACGAGATCGTGCCGCGAGCCCCCATCCCCATTGGAGAGTCGAACACGTCACGATCCGAGCCCGGGCGATGCGCGTCCGCCCACCGCCCGACCGCTCGAGCCCCAGCACCGAGCCCACGACCATCGGAGAATCAGGTCGATAGCGGAGCTCGAGAGCCCGAGCCGTTCCCCAGTCCGCAGAGCTCTGGCTCGAGAGCACGGCGGGAGCGTCGCAGGCAGGCCTTGACCGCATCCTCCGATCTTCCCACCGCAGACGCGATGAATCGAATCGAGCGGGCCTCTCCGTAGCGAAGGCGGAAGATCGCTCGATTCGGCTCGCCGTACTTCTCTGCAAGAAACGCGTCGCACCGCTCCAAAGCCCGAATTGCGTCGACTCGCGCTTCCACCGGGTCGTCGACGGAGAAGTCCCGCGCGATCCGCCCGGGCTCCGGGCCGATCATCCACCGGGACGAAAAACGACGGAACCGAAAGCAGACGAAGCGAGCGATGCCGATCAGCCAGCTGGCGAGACTCGACCGCCCCTCGAAAGACGCCATCGACCGGTAGGCCTCAACGAAAGTATCCTGGGTCAGATCCTCGGCTTCCGCGCGGTCGCGGACCCGACTCGCGACGTATCTGTACACGCGGTCGTGATAGGCATCGTACAGCTCGTCGAAGGCGACGGAATCGCCCGCGCAGACCCGCGACACCAGCTCGCGGTCCCAATGCTGCATCCTGCGTGCGTCGTCACGCGCCGACTCCTCCGAAGTTCGAGGATCGGCTGCAGCCCCGCCTCCTGCCATCGACCACGTACGCGCCCCCGCTGCCACGTCGATCGGGTTGGATCCTCCGCTCATCGCTCGCATTCCTTCCGCTCCGTCCAGGATCGGCCCATCTGAAGATTCGAACCGCCGGTGCTCATCGCAAGACTCGTGCCTTCGTGGGCATCGACACGAGCCGGACCGGGTCCAAATCGATGCGGTTTCGTGCCTCGGACCGAGGTGTGCGACCCCGATGTCGTCGATCAGCGAAGACCACGCCGATCGAGGACAACCGTCGGCTGGATCGGGAGATGCGATCGTGCCTCCGCCTGCCCGCTGGGAGAGGCCTCGACTGAGTGCCGACCAGAGCGGGACGAAGAACATCTCGTCGGTCACGCGCGACGCCCCAAAATCGCCGAACGAGCGCGACTCCGGGCTGACGCCCTACAACAGGGCAGCGAGCTGCGTGGCTCCCCGGCGCGCTTGCGGCGACACGCCACGTCCGGCTTGCGTCGTTCCGTCGTTAGGCGAGCCCTGGCGGCGCCTGCGTCGTCCGGACGAGCCGTCGACATGGCACGTCGATTGCTTCAGTCGACGATTGGGGCCGCTCGAGTTCTGGGACGTGTGTCGAGACGGAGATCGAGCGGGACGGGATCCGGGCGATCGCAGGGATGCTCGACGTCCGAGCGCCCGCAACCGATCGAGAAGGAGGCAGCGACATGCAGACCGAGGTGAAGGGCTTCATGACGGGCCAGCCGATCACGATCGAGCCCGAAGCGTCGGCGCTCGAGGCGCTCGATTTGATGATCGACCACGCGATCCGGCACCTCCCGGTGATCGGCCCCGATCGGCGAATCCGGGGCATTCTCAGCTTCGACGATCTTCGCGCGGCCTTGCCGACGCCGCTGAGTCTGCGCATACCGCTCGCCGTAGAGGATCGATGGCAGGTCGCCGACATCACGGTCGGGGAGGTCATGACCTACGCCCCGGTCACGATTCGCTACGACGCTCCGCTGCAGGAGGCGGTCGCGCGCATGGTCGAGGGTCGGTTCGGCTGCCTTCCGGTCGTCGACGAAGGCGGCCGGCTCGACGGAATTCTCAGCGAAACGGACCTGCTCCATGCGCTCGCGACGGTGCTCTGGGCGGAGCACGAGCGGTCGATTCCCGCGCCGCAGCCGGAGAATCTCTTGCTCGATCTCGAGCGCGAGCAGGACCAACTCGTCCAGCAGCTCGCGCAATACGAGCATCTCGAGCAGGAGCGCACTGCGAACAGCCGCGAGATCCCCCTCGATCTCGCAGAGCAGGGACAGGGCGCGGAAGAGGGATACCTCACCGAGCGGCTCGCCGAGCTCGCCTCGCGGCGCCTGCGGGCGATCGAGCACGCCCTGGAACGGGCTCGGCAGGGTCGGCTCGAAATCTGTGAGCGCTGCGGGGGGCGAATCTCGCCCCGCCGCCTGCGTGCGCTACCGGGATCGACGTGCTGCATTCGATGCAGCCGCGAGGCGGAGGGGGCGCGCTGAAGAGGCGCTCACGTGCGCAATTTCGCTCGATCCATCTCGTCGCCGCACCACGACCGCTGAAAGTGTCACGCCCGCCGTTGGTCGCGGACCATCGATGATCCGATGGTTTCACCCGCGGCGAGGAGCTGGCCTCCC
>CAZFKD010000085.1:0-11640 GCA_964519695.1 uncultured Spirochaetaceae bacterium | reverse complement strand
GGGCTCTTGCAGCTTCGGCGGCTCGTCGCGACTCATGGGGCGCGATCGTGGCGCGAATCCGAGACGATGACGGACGCGAAGCGCCGCCGCCCCGGACTCGACGGCCGCAGATCGCCCGCCCTCGCCCGACGGATCGCGGATCCGGATCCACGCACGGATCAGCGCCTGCCGCGGACGTCGCGGCCCGACCCCGCTCTCGAGCGCAGAAATCGCACGGCGAGGTAGCCCCCGCCCGCAATCGCACCGAGGATCCCGACCACGACCGCGCCCTCGAGTGTCCAGGCCCGCGCGATCGCGGGGAGGAATCGCCGACCGAGCACGAGGACGAGCACCACGACCCCCAGCGCGATCAGGACGTTCACGCCGGCGCCGGCGCCACGGCGCGCCAGGGCGATGACGGCCGGAAGCGACCGAGCCGCCGCGGGAATCAAGATGATGACCAGAAGGATCCCGACGATCGTCCAGAGCAAGCAGCCCACCTCCAGCACCGCGAGCATACGACTGGTCGGTGGTGGACGCGATGCCCTCATGCTCCCGCATCCGCAGCGCGCGCCGCCGCGACCAACCACTGCGCGACCGTGACGAGCATGCCGAGTCGCTCACCGCCGCGCCCTCGGCCCATCGACCGCGATGGCCGCGCGAGTCGCTCGACGAGCGACTCCAGCGTTCCGGGTCGCCCGCCGAGGACCGCGCCCGCGAGCGCGCGCAGGTCGATCACGCGCTCTGGTAACCGAAGGGCATCGCGCTGAAGCAGGCCGAGCGAGTGGTGTCCCCAGACGCAGAGCACATCGCCTCGTCGAACGAACCGATCCCATTCCGCTCGGGCCTCCGCGACCGTCCCGCCCCGAGCCAGATCGCCCGGTGAGAGGCGCGCGTGCGCGACGGGCGATGTCGAGAGCGGAAGCCGCGGAGCCAGCAGCTGCTCGAAGCATGCGTCGACACCGACGATCGCGGCACAGATCTGGACCAGCTCGTGCGGATGCCGCGGTCCCCCGAGCTTGCGATCGTACGGCCAGGCATTGGCCTCTCCGATCAGGCAGACGAGGCGCGACTCGAGCAGCGCTGCAGGGAGCAACAGAGCGGGGCGTGCGCTGCGCGGCCGCGGCCTGCGCCAGCGCGGCTCGGCGACCCCCGCCGCAAAGCCGACCTGCGTCTCGACCATCGCCCGAAACGGGACCAGCATCGCCTCGAATCGCGCCGGATCCCCGCCTTCGAGGCGGGTCAGCGCATGCGCCATCGCCTCGATCGTGGAGACGTGTTCGTCGCTCGGCTCGCGCCGGATCCGGTACTCGCTCGGCTTCGCCGGGCGGAACGCCACCTTCGGCAAGGACTGCAGCGAGGGATTCCGGCGCAGCAGACTCTTCGCCTGGTTCCAGGTCCCATCGATCACGACGAGCGTCACCGGCCCCTTCGGCGGATCCACCGCGAGATCGCGCGCATCCGGCGCCGGATAGAGGAGCACGGCGGGCGCGTCCGCGTCCGCGAGCAGCGCCCGCGCCCGCGGCTGCCCTTCGAAATCGATCCCGACCAGGATCTCCGCCGCCGGCAGGCAGAGCGCCGCGATGCGCGCCGTTCCGATCGCCTTGCGCCGCTCGCGCGGATGCTGGAAGACGACGATCCGCGTCTGCGTTTCGATCGGCGTCACGTGCGCGCAGTAGCAGGCGACGAGGGGGCGCCGACAGCGCCGGCAATCGACGCGCGGCTCGGCGGGGTCGGTCATCGCGGCGCAGCGTATCGGATCGGGATCGCGCCGGCGCGGCCCGTCGCGTCCCGGCGAAGCGGCGCGGGCCGGCATTCGAACCGGAGCCATCGGCCGGATTTCTGCTCGGCAGCGGTCCATCCTCTGGATCCATTCGGAGCAGGTCTCTCGCCCGGTGTTGTAAGGGGGGCGGTTCGGGCGCTCGGGCGGATAGGGTCAGTGGGGTCTTTGAGCGGGTGCGCCTCCCCGCAAAATCGAGCGCGTCGTCGCTGGCGGAGCGGGAATCGGAGCGACGTTCTCATGGTCGGCGATCGTCGTCCACCCGCTCGTGTTTCCAGTAGCGTCTGTCCCGCGCTAACGTGATTCCCGATCTGCGATTCGAACTCGAACGAAGGAGCTCTCCGTGCGACGCATCCTCGCCCTCCTGCTGACGCCCGCCCTCGCGATCTCGTCGGCCGGCTGCTCGCTGGCCGGCTCGGCGACACAATCGGTGACGATCATTCCCTCGCATCCCAAAGCGCAGGTCATCATCGATGGCGTCCCGAAGGGGACGGGTATTCAGAGTGTCGAGCTGAGCCGAAAGCGATCGCATAGCGTCCTGGCTCAATGCAAAGACAGCTCCGGCGTCGCCACCATTTATAGAGAGCTGTCCACGACCGGCATCCTCGACATCATCGGCGGATTCCTGATTCTCGTTCCGTTCATCGGCTTGTTCGCGCCGGGCGCCTATGAGCTCTCGCCGGAGAATGTCTCCGTCGCGATTCCAGACGCGAGCGGCTGCAACGAACAGAGCGATTGAGCGCAACTCGAAGGCCGATTCCCGCGGCCTCGAGTCGCACCGCAGTCCGACCGGATGCCGCCTCGGCCGGTTCTTCGTTCCTCAGCCCCCGAGCAGCGCGACCACGCGCTCGACCCGCTCTCCATGCCGCGTCTCCTCCCGGCCGTTCTGGAGCAGCAGCTCGGCGACCTCGGCGTTCGGCTCGTTGGCTGCGTAGGTCTGATAGAGCTTGTCGCCGCCGCGCTCGGCCTGGATCAATCCGCGGAGCATCTCCGGCGTGACCGGCCCCATTGCGGGCGGCTTGCCGTAGGGATTTTCGTCGAGGCTCGGGATCGTGTAGGACTCGCCCGTGAGGATCTCGATCGCCTTCTTGAGGCGATGGGCATGAGCCGTCTCCTCCCGCCCGTTCTGGCGTAGAAGCGATCGCGCCTCCTCCGACGACACGCTCTCGGCCAGACCGGCATAGAGCGGCTCACCGGCCGTCTCGAGCAGGATCATGAGCTTCATGTCCTCGATACCGAGCTTCTCGAGGCCGAGGAGTCGGCCGAAGGCAGAACCGAAATCGGGCGGGAGGTTGGCGGGCAGGTTCGACATACGGAGCTCCTCGTCGGGGGGATGGGGTCGCCTCTCTTACACGGACTTTCGCAGCATAGACGACGACCACGTAATGTCTCAGGCGGATCGACGATACTGCGACCGGTTTCCCGTTCATCTGGAGGAGCGCCATGTTCGTTTCCACCTTCTCGGCCGCCCTCTCGTGCCCCGGGGTCGGCCTCGCCCGGCGCGTACTCCTCGGCCTCGAGAAGCCCGGCATCGGCGAGCAGCACGCCCCAGATCAAGGCAACCCGGGTCGTGTCGACTTCGTCGTCAACGAGAGCCCGACCATGACCTTCAACGATCCGCCCGACGATTCCGATGGCGTGATCGTCTTCTCGGCGAGGAAGGACGATGGGGTACGCGGCGTCTACGTTGGAATTGGACCCGATCTCGCCGGCGAAAAGCTCGTCGAAGAATTCGACGTCGTCGAAGGACGACAGCTCTCGTCTCTCGTGCTCGCGAAGGGCAACGACTGGGATCCGTTCGTGTCGATCGCCCGCGACGAACTCACCCTCGACCGCCAGGTCTGGCCAGTGACTCCCGTGCCCGCACCCGAGCCCGAAGCAGGCGTGCTGATCGCGGCGGGGACTGCCGCCCTCGCGAGCCTTGCGAGAGCGCATCGACGTACGAGTCCACCGTCATGAAATCGCTCCACACCGCAAGACATGCGCCCGAAGCGCACCTGATCCGGAGCTACCTCGAAGCCCGCGGAATCGCGGCCATCGTCCGCGGCGAACACCTGATCGGAGGCATCGGCGAGCTGCCGGTCGACGTATGCAGGGTGTGGATCGTCGAAGATCAGGACTTCGTCCGCGCCGACGAGCTGGTTCGGGAGTATTTGAGTGGCGACGCAGAGCGCCTTCATCGAAACGCAGGCTGGTGTTGCCGGGGCTGCGGCGAAGACATCGAAGGGCAGTTCACGGATTGCTGGCGCTGCGGCGCAGCGAGGCCGGAAATTTGAACGCGAGGTGACCCGGGCGCGATTCGAAAGCGCATTCCCTCCGCTTCATGCCGGGCGCCGACGCCCGCCATGAAGCGCCCGCGCGCCGCTCCCTGGTCGGTCGCTGCCCCCGGCTTCGGCCAACCCCTCGGTGGCAGGGACGGGCAGACGAGGCGGTCGACGCCGTTTTCCCATTGGCAGAGAAGGACTTCTGCCGTCCCGTGCAGAGCCGATTCCGAAATCGTCTTCTTCCGATCCGCCGTGGGTCGAGTCCTTCGGGCAGCTCGTGCCGGAATCGATCCGCAAGGCGGCGAGTCTCGCGGCTTCGATTCCCTGAGCCTGGATCGGTGGGCTGACGGCGATCGCAGGACGAGAAGCGCCTCCCGTCCGGCTCACTTCACGGCCGATGGCGTCCAGTCACGCGACTCTTCCTGCGAGAGGGGAAGATGGATCGATACAAAGGTCCCGCCGGCGACTGCGCTCTCGATTTCGATCCGGCCCGCGTGATCGGTCACGATGCCGTGCACCACCGAGAGTCCGAGTCCAGAGCCTCCCTCTTTGAGTCGGGTGGTGAAGAAAGGCTCGAGGATGCGCGCTCTCAGCTCAGGATCGATCCCCGGTCCATCGTCCGTCACGCGGATGTGCGCTTCCTCTCCGACTCGCCGGGTCTCGACTCGGACGTTCGCGCCGTCCGTGCGCGACTCGGCCGCGTTGTGCACCAGATTCAGGACGACCTGCTCCATGTCGATCGGGCTCATGCAAACCGGAAGAGGCTCGCTCATCAGCTCGACACGGAGGCGACCGCCCCGCGCGTGAACGTAGTCCTGTGCGCGGTCGCTGGCGCGCGCCACGATCGGATTGAGATCCTCGACCCATTTCTTTGTCGGCTCGTGGCGCGCGAATCGGAGGACGCTCTTGACGATCTCGCCGCAGCGCCGCGCTTCCTCGAGAATCGTCGCGAGCACGCGACGGGTCACCTCCGCCGCGTGCTCGTCCTCCTGGATGAGCAGGGCGTACTCCGAGGCTGCAGCGATCCCTCCGATCGGATTGTTGATCTGATGCGCGATTCCGGCCGCGAGGGTGCCGACGGCGACCAGCCGTTGCTGCTCCTCGAGCCGCAAGAGCGAGGCCCGCAGCTGCTCCCCACGCTCTTCGACTCGTTGCTCGAGCTCGGAGCGTGATCGCTCGAGCGCCTCTTCGACGAGCTTCCGGTCCGTGATGTCGATGGCCTGGGCCAAAAGGCACTTGCGTCCGCCGATTTCGAGCAGCTCCGCGGAGACGAGATGAGAGACGCATTTGCCCGTCTTCGTCCGCAACGCGAGCTCGGCGTTCTGGACCGAGCCGTGACGGGAGATCGTATCGAGAAAACTCGCCCGGTCTTGCTCGTTCTGCCAGGCATTGAGCGAGACGAGCGTGCGTCCAACCGACTCCTCCGCGCTCCAGCCGGCGAGCTCGGTAAAGCTCTCATTGACTTCGAGAATCTCTCCGGACTCGAAATCGGTCACGACGAGCATCGACGGCGCGCGTCGAAACGCGACGGTAAAGCGCATCTGACTCTCTCGGAGCGCGCGTTCGGCCGCATCCCGCGTGCTCGCCTCGAAATCGGCCTGCTCGCGAGCCGCTCGCAGCTCGTCCATCGCGCGCTCGCGTGAGCGCTCGGTCAGGATCCAAGCCATGGCGCAGACTCCCACGACGATCGCGGTGCTCCAGGCGAGGGTGCTGAAGACGGGATCGAACGCGAGACGCATCGCCGACGCGGTCGCTGCGACGACCGTGATCACCGACCAGGGGAGGCCGACCCGGGAGCCTCCCAGGACCGTGGCGGCCAGGGGAATGCCGATCAACCCGACGAAGACGGGCGGTGCATCGTCGGCGAGGAAGGGACTGATCAGGATTCCAATCGTGCAGACGGCGCACAGATAGTGGACGGCCCAGTCGAGTCGCCGCGTCCAGCGAAGCAACCACAACGTCACGACGATCGGGATGCCGATCGCCGCGGTGAATGCGGCCCGGGCGAAGTCTCCGTGCCAGAGGTGGACGGCCGAAGAGAGCATGCCGAGCACCACGCCCAGCAGCACGATCACACCAAGCAGGGTCGCCGGCCGCCGTTCCGACTCCGCCGAATCATCGGGCGCCCAGATCCGAAGGATCCGATTCTCGATGCTCTCGTTGCCATCCGATTCAAACGAGATCCCCATTGCGCGATCAATCTACCAGAGAGATCGCGAAAATGGCGGGGCCTGGCCCGATGGACGAGCCAGAAGCGGAAGGACCGGCCCGATGGTCCTCAGGAGTGTCGGAGCAGACGTCCGGGTCGAGCCTCGGCTCCTGCCGCCGGATGTGGTTCGACCCGCGCAGGCCAGCGCCGAGAATGCGACGCCGAGGATTAGCCGACCCCAGGGCCCACCGGTCGGGACGGCCTGCGGCGGCGGTTCGCCCGAGACGAGAATCAGCGGACCGATCTCGATCACGTAGGCGCTCTCGAAGTCGAAGCTGGGCAGGCCCTCCAGCATGGGATCCGTGCCGAACGGGCCTGATCGAACGCGAAGCCGATCTCCGCTTTCAGGACCTTGATCTGCCGTTCTGCCCGCTCCGCCTGACTCGGTCAGCCAAGCTCCTGGGCTTCACGCGCCGATTTCTCGGCCTATCGAAGAGTCTGCTCGAGCCGAGCCAGCTCGACCTGCCATTCCGACTTCTCATCGGGCATCAGGCCTCCTTCCGAAGCTTCCTCGCCAGCATCACCCGGCAACTCTTCGAGCACGTCTTCGGTTCGAGGTCCGGCCGCTTCACCTCGAACCAGGTCCCGCAGTAGAGGCACTCGTGTTCGAGGACGACGCCAGGCCGGCTCGAGCACCGCTCGAAGAAGCGGGACCGGCGCAACTCAGTCGATCGGCTGCAGCGTGCGGTCCTCGTACTCGAAGAGCGCGGGGCGATGGAGCTCGTGCTCTCGCAACGTGCGGCGGTAGAAGTAGCGCAGCAGCTCCGCGTCCCGCTCCGGGCCCGACTCGAGGACCACTCGCTCGAGCTCGGCGTTCGCCGCGATCAGATCCGTGACCGGATGGCCCAGCAGCCGAGCCAGCTCTTCGCGCTCGAAGGCGTCGAATACGGGACCCAGCGCGTTCACGCGCTCGAGTGCGCGCGCCAGCCGGAGCGGCCGATCGAGCTCGTAGCGCTGCGCCTCGTCGCCCACGTGCTGTGCCTTCAGGTCTTCGAGCTGGCGGACGAGGCTCGCGTAGGCCGCGGCGTACGGCGACTCCGGTAGCTCGTAGGGCGCGATCTCGGGTAGCTCGACCCGCATCAGCTCCGCGATCCCCGCGAGCGCCGCGCGTCCCCAGACGATCGACCAGGCCTGGTACATCGCGTGGTCGACCTCCGGCTGGGCTCCGGCGACGAAGTGGGCCATCACGAGCGGCGTGCACAGGTTGAAGCGCAGTCCGTGGAAACGCACGACGTCGAAGTCGACGGGTCGCCCCGACAGGTCCGCATAACGTCGAAAGGCCGGCGCGAGCGGGCCGAGAGGCTCGCCGAGATCGCGACACAGCATGCCGCCCAGATCCGCAAGCGGATCGCCGAGATAGCCCGTCTCCATGTCGAGCAGCGCGGTCACCCGGTCGCCTTCGAACAGGAACTGCCCCGAGTCGGCCTGCACGAAGGTGACCTCGCTGCGCCCGGCCGGAACGTTCCGGTAGACCCATTGGATCGCGAACTCGAGCATCGGCTCGGGCCGCCGCTTGGCCTTGCGGTACTGCTCGACCCACTGATCGAAGTCACCGAGCGCGAGACTGCGCTCGCCCGACTGGCGCTCGAGTCCGACCCCCTCGAACTCGGCCGCGTCGATCGCGTGCATCTGCACGAGCAGCTCGATGTAGTGGTCGAGGATCTTCGCCCGGGTCGCCGGATTCGCGACCTTCACCAGATTGAAGTCGCCCGGCAAGCGGTCCATCACGATGCCGCGGGGATCGGGACAGAGGCCGTAGACGTGGGGCACGGGGAGGCCGGCGGCCTCCTGTACGCGGTAGATGTTGGCTTCGTGGTCGAGCACCGACTCGACGCGCTCGCCTTCGACGTGCCCGCGATCGCCGCGAAAATAGAGCTCGAGGCACTCGCCGTTCGGCCGCTCGAGATCGAAGAAGTAGGCCGGGCGCCAGCGGCCCTGTCGGCGCAGGTTGCAGACCCGACCCCCGAGCTCGGCCTCCACCCACGCGAAGCCCCGCTGCCACTCCGCTGTCAGATCCTCGAGGCGCTCGAACGCTTCCGGCATGTCGCTGTCTCTCTCCCCGCCGATCGGCTCGGCCGCGAGCAATGACGCGATCCCCGATCGGCCGATCGAGGGTCGCGAGACGAACACTGCGCGTCAAGCGGCGGAAGCCTCTCCTCTGGTCGGCGGACGATCTCCGCCCCACGCCCGGCGAGCCGACGTCGCGGACGACGCCGACCCGTGCGCGCCTGGAATCACGCGGGCAGCATCGCGGCCCCCGTGCAGACGCTCTTCCACGTGACCCGGTGGAGGTCGTGCTGGCGACGGGCTTCCTCTCTCGCTTCGAACCGGATTCTCTGCGGGCGATTCCGATCCACTTCCGACGCTTCGCGCTGGTCGGTGCGACGGGCTTCTTCGCGAGCCTCGGATGGTTCTGGGCCTACTCGCTGACGCTCGTCGCCTACGTCAAGGCGGTCGGCCAGATCGAGGCCCGGATCGCCGTTGCACTCGGCATCCGTCTGCTGGGCGAGCGGGAGCTGCTGCGCCAGCTGCCCGGGATCGCCCTCCCCTGGTAGATCCTCCTTGTGCTGATCGGCTGAGGCTCCGCCTGCCGGCGCGGCGCGCATCTGCTGCCGAAGCGCAGCGGCGCCCCGGTCTGCATCTCCCGATTCCCCGCGATCGGGTCGCTCACCGACCCGGCCCGCCTCAAGGCCCTTCCGTGAAAGACCGATTCGGTCGTTCTGATGAGGCAGATCGCCACGTTTCGCCGGGTTCCGGGCAGCCTGCTGCCGAGCTTCGCCGTCTTCGCGCTGGCGTTCGCGGCGCATTCCTTCGGAGTCTTCGATCGCCTCGACGCCCGCATCCACGACGGGCTTCTGCGCGGGATGCCCGCGAGCCCGCCCCCGGCGATCGGCTCGTTGCCCGACGCGACCGTCGTGACGATCGATCCGCGCAGCCTGCGTGCCCTCGAGGCATGGCCCTGGCCGCGACATCGCTATGCGGAGGCGATCGATCGGCTGGAGCGGGCCGGCGCCGTCGCGATCGCCTTCGACATCGATTTCTCGACCGCGGCCCAGCCGGAGCACGACGCGCGCTTCTCCGAGCGCATGCGCGAGAGCGGCCGCGTGGCCCTCGCGACCTTCTCCCAGACCGAGACGCTGCCCGGGGGCTACGCGCTCGAGATCGTGAATCGCCCGATCCCGATCCTGGCGGACGCCGCTGCGGGGCTCGGCAACGTGTTGGTCCCCATCGACGCGGATGGCGTGGTTCGCCGCGTTCCGCGGACGCAGCGGATCGGCGGCGACGAAATCCCGTCGCTGGCGCATACCGCGCTGCGCCTCGCCCTCGCGCACGCGGGCGATGGCCGTGGCGATCGCGGCGGCGATCGGGGTCGCCGGAGCGCCGACGATGCGGAGAGCGCCACGCACCCCACGGCAGCGAACGCCGCCGCGGGCCGCGTCGATTACCGGCGTGCCCACCCGCCGATCCCGACCCTCGCGTTCTCCGATCTCATCGAGGGCCGTTTCGATACCGGGCTCCTCGCCGGCCGCGTCGTCTTCATCGGAGCGACGGCGGCCGAGTTCCAGGATCTCTGGGCGACCCCCATCGATCCGGCGCTGCCCGGCGTCCTGATCCAGGCCCTCGCCTACCGCACGGCCGCCGCGGAGCAGGTCGGCGAAGCCGTGCTCCACCCGGCATCCCACGCCGCAGTCGGCGTCGCGCTCGGCCTGCTCGTCGCCCTGCTGCATCCGGGCCGAAGACGTGTCGCCCTCGCCCGAGCCGCGCTCTTCTCCGGTACGGCCTTCGGCGTCGTGTGTGCGAGCTGGCTCTTGCTCTGGCAGCTCGGGCTCGTCTGGCCCGTGTCGATCGGTCTCGTCGTCGTGTCCGCTCAGTACGCGCTCGGCATCGAGGGCCTCGAACGCCAGGTGCGCGCCCTCGCCGAAGCCCGCGCGAGCTCCCTCGACACACTCGCCCGGGTCGGCGATCTCACGCTGGACGTCCGCAGCGAGGGGGACCTCAGTGCGCGCCCCGAGGCGGGGCTCGAGCTCGCGCTCCGGCTCCTCGGCGACGTCGTGTCGGCGCGCGGCGTGGTGATGCTGCGCGTCGACCCGACGGGTCGTCCGCGCGCGGAGCGCCTCGAATGGCGACCGGAGCGACGCGACACCTCCGCCGATGCCACCGCTTCCCGCGCCCACGAGACTCCGTCGCTTCCCCTCGACGAAGCCGTCGTCGCGCGGACGCTGCGCCAGCGGAGCCCGATCGAGATCCCCGATCCCGCGCTCGCCGGTGCGGTCGTCGTCCACACCCCGCTCTTCGCCGCGAACGAGCCGGTCGGGATCCTCTCGGTCTTCTGCGCGCCGGGACAGCAGCTCGGTTCCCTCGAACGCCGAACGATCGCGACCGTGGCCGCTCAGCTCGCCCTCACGGCCCAGAACATCCAGCTGATCGAGCGGCTGCGGGAGACCTTCGAGTCTTCGATCGCGGCGGTCGCGAGCGCCGTCGAAGCCCGCGACGGCTACACCGACCAGCACTGTCGGCGCCTCGCCGCCTTCTCGTCCTTGATGGGCACGCGGCTCGGGATGCCGGCAGCGGAGATCCGCGCGATGGAGCTCGGCGCCCTGCTCCACGACGTCGGCAAGATCGGGATCCGCGATCTGATCCTGAACAAGCCCGGTCGCCTCGACCCCGACGAACGCCGCGAGATGGAGCGCCATCCCGAGATCGGCGCCGGCATCGTCGGCCCCGTCGTCGGCCTCGACGCGACGACGCTGCACTGCATCCTGCACCACCACGAATGCTGGGATGGCTCCGGCTACCCGACCGGCCTGGCCGGCGTCGACATCCCCCTGGCGGCCCGCATCGTCACGATCGTCGACGTCTGGGATGCGCTCTCGACGGCCCGGCCCTACAAGCCGGCCTTTGCCCAGGACGAAGTGCGCGATCTGATCCGCAAGGGCGCGGGGACTCGCTTCGATCCCCAGCTCGTCGAGCTCTTCTTCGAGGTTCTCGAGGAGCAGGGCGAGGAGATGCTCGCCCTCGTCGCGCGCTCGACGGGCCAGGAAATCGCATCATGAGGCGGGCCCGCCCCGAGTCGTTCGTGTCGGGGACGGCGATCGCCATCGCCGGCGCGTCGACCCTCGCCGAGATCGGCGTAGCCGGCGTGCTGGCCCTTCTCGTCGCCCTCGGATCGGTGGGACCGGCCGCCGCGATCGAAGACCAGGTGCCCGGTGCAGCCGGCCGTGACGCAGCCGACACACGCCGCGCGATCGCTCGCGTCGAAGCCGCTTTCGCGGCGCATCCCGACGAACCGGCGCTCGCCTTCGTCCTCGCGCGCCAGCTCGCCCGGGCAGGCGAGGCGAAGCGTGCACGGCGCGAGCTCGCCCTCGTCGTAGAGGTTCTGCAGATGCAGGTTGATGTTCTGGAGCGAC
>CAZFKD010000084.1:10485-11675 GCA_964519695.1 uncultured Spirochaetaceae bacterium | reverse complement strand
CGTGCCTGCGAGCAGGAAGAAGATCAGCAGCAGGAAGACGACGTTGATCAGCGGGATGATGTTGTCGCCGGCCGGCCGCTTGCGGGGCTTCTCGAAGTCCATCTCACGACTCCGGCCGGGCCGAACGCCGCCCGAGCGTGATGGCGTCCGCCCCGCTGCGTCGCACGGCATCGAGCGTTCCGACGAGCCACTCGACCGGAACGTCGTCGTCCGGCGCCACGACCACCGCCGTCCGGCCGCTCTCGCCCAGCCGTTCCCGCACTGCCTCCGCCACCGAAGCCCGGTCCACCGGCTCCCCGGCGACGTCGATGCGCCCATCGTCGTGCAGATCCACCCGGACGACCCGCTCGTCGGTGCGCTCGCTGCCCACCGCCACGGCCTGCGCCTCGAGGGAGATCGCGCCGTAGTCGAAGAAGCGGCTGCCGAGCATGAAGAACACGAGCAGCAGGAAGACGACGTCGATCAGTGCCGTCAGCGAGACCCGGCGGCGAGCACGCGCGGGTCGCTCAAACGGCATGCCGCGCCTCGGCCGCGAGACGGGCCGGGGCAGCGAGCTCGGCCGGCTCGCGGACGACCTCGAGATCGGTCGCGAATCCGGGGGCGAGGCGCTCGGAGAGGCGCTCGGTGAACAGACGCGTGACGGCATCGCTCATCTCGCGCCGGATGCGATCGACCTCGCCTTCGAGCAGGCTGAGCACGGCGATCACGGGAATCGCCACGACGAGACCGACCGCCGTCGTCAGCAGCGCCTCCCAGATCCCGCCGGAGAGGATCGCGGGATCGACGCGGGTCCCCGCATCCTCGAGTCGCTGGAACGCGCCGATCATCCCCGTGACCGTTCCGAGCAGACCGAGCAGCGGGCTCAGGTTTCCGATCGTCTCGAGACCGCGGAGGTAGGATTCGAGGCGCGCGAGCTGCACGGCGCCGACCCGTGCGACCTCCTCCCGGACCAGCGCATCGTCATCCCGGGCGCGCTGGACTCCGCGGATCGCCGACTCCATCACCCGGGCGATCGGATTTCGCGCGCGCGACAGCTCGGCGAGAGCCGCGCTCGCGTCCCCGCGCGCGGCCGCGGCGAGCACGGGCTCGACGAATCGCCGCGAGCGCACGTCGAGCGAGACGAACTGGTAGAGCTTGAGGAGAACGATCGCGACGGCGACCACCGAGAGCAGCCCGAGCACGGCGACGAT
>CAZFKD010000084.1:6017-10475 GCA_964519695.1 uncultured Spirochaetaceae bacterium | reverse complement strand
GCCCGCGCGACGATCGGCCCGCCGAGCGTCAGCATCTGAAACAGGTCGCCACCGAAGTCCATGCTGTTCGAGCCTCCGTCCGTGCGATCCGCCTGGAACCCCGAAGCTGAAGAGCTTGCGTGGGGTGATCTCGCCAGACCGTCCTGGCCCAGTGTCTACTGAAAATGAACTTGGTTTTCAATCACCTGACGACCCATGCACCGGACCGCCCGCCGGTCCGAGAATCCTTGCCCCCTGGGCGCGAGGCTCCGGAGGGCCCCGAGCACGGGGCACGGGCTCTCCCTCGTCCCTCGCGTCCTCGGGCGCCCGATCAGAGCGCGAGCTCGAGCCCGAGATAACCGAAGCGCGGCTGGCCCGGACGCGGACCGTGCGGGACGCGGCTCGCGATGTATTCCTCGTCCGTCACGTTCTGCACGCCGCCGATCAGCTTGATCCCCTCCCGGATCTCGACCTCGGCCGAGAGGTCGAGCAGGAAATAGCTGTCGGTCTCGCCGAAGCGCGAGTCCGGGTTGCCGAGCGAGTCGATCTGCCGGCGGGTATTGCTCGCCGTCGCGAAGCTCTCGTCCACCCAGCTCGCCGTCGCGAAGACTCCGAAGCGCTCGAACTCGAGCGAGGCGCCGAAGTTGACCTGGATCTCGGGGATGTAGGGCACGTCGTTGCCGTCCTCGCCGCCGCTGAAGATCGATTCCGGATCGGTCGAGCGGGAGTCGCCGTCGAGTCGCGCGCGGGTGTAGGTCAGGTTCACGAAGAAGGGATTGCGAAAGCGCCAGCCCGCCGGGATCGAGGGATCGAAGCGTAAGCCGAGCTCGAGGCCGTAGCTGTCGACCTTGCCCGCGTTCTCGCTCTCCCCCGACCCCGCGCCGCCGATGTTGTCGACGACGATCAGGTCGTCGAAGGCCGAGTAGAAGCCGATCAGCGAGGCATCGAGGCCGAGCGACTCGTCCGCGTGACGAACGCCGAGCTCGGTCGAGACGCTGGTCTCCTCCTCGATGTCCGAGAGAACGAGGTCCCTCGGGCTCGACGGCGAGAATCCGCGGTGGACGCCGCCGAGCAGCGTCCACTGCGGGGTCAGCGCATAACGGATGCCCAGCCCCGGCGCCCAGAGCTCGAGCTTGCCGCTGCCGTCTTCGCCCGTGTTGTAGTCGTTGAACGCGAGCCAGAGCTGCTCGTAGCGGAAGCCGGGAACGAACGTGAAGCGGTTCCACTCGATCGAGTCCTCGACGAAGAGCGAGAGGGCGCGCGTACGCTCCCAGCGCCAGCCGGCGGCACCGTTCGCGCCCAGCGTGCGCGAGAGGATCTCGCCGGTGTCGTCCTGGAGGAAGCTCTCGTCCTGTTGATCGCGCCTCTCGCGGTCCTCGTGGAAGCGGATGCCCGCGGTGACGTCGTGCGTGAACGACTCCGTCTCGAAGACCTTGTTGGCGACGCTCTCGACGCCGTACAGGTAGTACTCGCGAGCGTTGTTGCGAACGCGCAAGGTGCCGGCTCGCTCGCCGCGGAGCACGTCGAGGCCGAAGCCGCCGTTGGCGCCCGCGAGCGCCTGCGAGAGCCCCATGTTCACCGTCGCCCCGGGCGCCCCGCCGAACTCCTCGATGTTGCGCAGATCGTTCAGCTTGAACCAGTTGCGCTCGAAGTAGTTGCCGTAGGCGGTGGTCGTGACCTCGATGCCGTGGCCCGCATCGATCACGTGGCGCAGATGGCTTCGGAAATGGTCGGTCTGGATGTTGTCGAAGCGCGACGCCGAATAGCGCCGGAAGGGATCCGCCCGGAAATCCGCCTCGGACAGACCGAGATAGGTCTCGTCCGCGTCGAGGTTCGTGTAGCCGAACTTGAACTCGAAGCGCTGCTCGCGCTCCGTCGGCGGCTCCCACGAGAGCTTGACCATCGGCTCGACGAGCGTGAAGCCGGTATCGTCGCGATCGACCCGGTTCGGCGCGTCGTCGATCCGCTTGAAGCCGTCCGCATCGCGGACGAAGCCCTCGATCAGATAGCCGAAGGTTCCGAGCTCCGTCTCGAGCGTGTCGCCCGTATAGGCATGGACCCGGATCTCGGGCGACCAGCCGTAGAGCGCCCGGACATAGACGGTCTGCTCCTCGGGGATCGGGGTCGAGACGTAGTTGATGACGCCGCCCGTAGTATGCGGGCCGTAGCGAACCTGGCTCGAGCCCTTCAGGACCTCGATGTTGCTCATGCGGCCGGCGTTGGGCGAGTAGTAGGCCGATGGGGAGGCGTAGGGCGCCGGGGCCGTGAGGACGCCGTCTTCCATCACGGTCAGCTTCGAATTGCGGGTGGTGTCGACGCCGCGCAGACTGATGTTCGGGAACAGACCGAAGCCGTCCTCCTGGCGGACGTAGACGCCGGGGACCTGGCGCAGGACCTGGTTCGAATCGGCGTAGGACTGGTTGCGGATCTGCTCGGTGTCGATGAAGGCGCCCGAGCCGACCAGCTCGAAGACGGCGTCGGCCGAGCCGACGACCGTGACCGCAGGCATCCGGAAAGCGTCCGAGCCGGGCTCGCGTTCGGCGGTCGGCGGCGTTGCCGTGGCGGCGTTCTCGTCCGCGGCCTCAGCGATCGGCTCGACGTCCTCGTCCGCCGCAAATGCGGGACTCGCCGCGAGGGCGATCAGACTGGCGAGGAGGCAGCCGATGGCCCGATTCGCCCGCCCCCCGGGAACCGCGGTCCTGCTGGGACCCGATCCTCCCCGAACGATCCACCTGCCCGACATGACTCGCCTCCCCGAACCCGGATCTCCCGCCCCCGCGCAGCTCGTTGCCCAGCGGACTGGAATCCATTTAATGAAAATGAAAAGCGTTTTCAACTCGGTGGGTGGTTAGCCAAGCGGCCGCACGCTGGCAACAGGATCCCCGGACGCTCCGAAGCGCGCGCCGACCGGCGATCCGACTCCGATCGCGCGAGCGTCGGCCAAAGCGGCGCTGCGGGCGCGGTCCGAGCAAGGGGCGCCGGATATGTTGCCGGCCATGAAGCGATGCCGGGAATGGAAGCGGTCACGCGTCGGGGAGTCTGGGTGATCCGAAGATGCGCGTGATGGTGACGGGCGGGACCGGGTTCGCGGGCTCGCATAGCGTGCGGGCCTTCCTGGCGGCGGGCCATTCGGTCCGGCTGCTCGTCCGCGATCCGTCGAAGGTCCGGCGGGTCTTCGATCCCCACGGCATCGGCATCCCCGAAAAGGACGTCGTCGCCGGCGACATCACCGACGCCGAATCGGTCGAGCGCGCGATGGCGGGCTGCGACGCGGTGTTTCATGGCGCGGCGCTCGTCGAGATGAAGCGCAAGCTGGCGGCGAAGGTCCTCGCGACGAATCGACGCGGCGTCGAGCTCGTCGTCGGGGGGGCCGTCGAGCGCGGGCTGCCGAGCATCGTCTACGTCTCGAGCATGTCGGTCTTCTTCGTGCCGGGCTGCGGGCCGCTCCATCTCGACATGCCGATCGCGCCGGGCACGACCGCCTACGCCCAGAGCAAGGCCGAGGCCGAACACACGATCCGCCGCTGGCAGGCCGAGGGCGCCCCGATCCGCGCCTCCTATCCGACCGGCATCATCGGCCCCGACGACCCGGGCCTCTCGGAGGCGAACCAGGCCGTCTATACCTTTCTCAAACAGACCGGCGTGAACACCTCGAGCGGCTTCCAGATCGTCGACGTCCGCGATCTCGCCGCCCTGCACGTCGCGCTGCTCGAGCTGCCCGCCGGTCCCCATCGTTATGCCGCGGCGGGCCCAATGCACAGCTGGCCCGAGACCTATCGCATCCTCGACGACATCACGGGGAAATGGATCTGGCGTTTCCCGATGCCCGGCCCGCTCTTCCGCCTGCTCGGCAGCGTCGGCGATTGGATCAAGCACGTCTACGACTTCAGTTTCCCGCTCTCCCGCGACGGGATGGAGTTCGCGACCCGCTGGCCCGGGACCTCGGCGGAGCGGACGACGCGCGAGCTCGGGATCCAGTTTCGGGACGCCCATGCGACCTACGCGGATACGCTGCGCTGGCTCTACGCATCGGGCCATCTGACCGCGCGCCACGTCGGCAATCTCGCCGAACGAAGCCCGCAGCCCGGCGCCTGATCCTTCAGCCCGGAATCTCGGAACGCGAGGGGAGGCGGCCGCGCTCCCGACCCCGCGACCGGTTCGACCCCACTGCATCGCCCGCGACGCCATTGCCCGCCTCGACGATCAGCCGGAGCGCTCCGATCGGCTCGAAGCCGTCGCTCGTCCGCTGGAAGCCGACGCCGAGCTGGGCACGAACCCGTCGCCCGAGCTGGAGATGGACTTGCGGCGTCACGCGCAGCGACCATTGCCGATCGCCGCCCGCCTCGAGATTCGACTCGAGGCCCCAGGTCTGCCATTCGCGCGGCTCGTAGAAGACCGAGGCGTTGACGATCGCAGCGCTCCGATCGTAGGCGGGCCCGTCGAACTCGACCTTGCTGCCGAACATGCCAAGCGCGGAGA
>CAZFKD010000084.1:0-6007 GCA_964519695.1 uncultured Spirochaetaceae bacterium | reverse complement strand
AGACCCGCCGGTGGAAGCGGTGGCCGAGGATGTACGTCCCGACCACCGCGGCATGATTCCAATCCGTGGAGGACTCCCCGAACACCTGCCAGCCGTGGGCGAGCGATTTCCGGGGCGAGGGAAACGTTCCCTGGAGCGCAGCCTTCAACGCGTCGAGCTCGTCTTCGACCATCGGGAGCTCGATCTCGGCGGCGTAGCCGTCGGCGAAGGCCCATTCGATCTCGGGCGCCCACAGCACGCTCGGGCGATCGGGCCGGAAGAGCGCCAGCACGTTGCCCTCGAGCTCGCCCTGGCGCGCGCCGAGACCGCGCACCAGATCGAAGACGAGAGGCTCGGGGATATGCGGAACCGAGCCGGGGAACAGGCCCGGAACCCTCGGATCGCTTTCGCCCTCGTCGACGATGCCGTCGCGATTCAGGTCTTCGTCGCCGTCGTCGACGCCATCGCGGTCCGTATCCCGTTCGAACGGATTGGTCCCCGTTCGCCGCTCGACTTCATCGGGGATCGAGTCCCCATCCGAGTCGAGGACGGGCGAGGCGAAGGCCGGGGTCGGCGCCATGGGGCCGATGGACGAAAGGAAAAAGGCCAGGAAGAGCATCCGGGAGAAAACGCCGATGGAAGGGCCCCATTCGGCGCTGCGCGTGGATGCGAGAGGGCGGAGATGAGATCGGTCGGTCAAAGGAAGACTCCCGTCGTCGCCAGACTCGGACCGCAGCACCGTAGCCGAGGGCGAATCAGACGAGTCCAGCCAGAGATGAAAGGGGTCGACACCCCCGGTCCCGAGCCGGTTCTCTGCGGAATTCGACGAATCGCGCTCGATCCGGTGACACCGACCGCCATCGCTGCGCACGTCCGACCCGGTCCTCGAGCGCTGGTGGCAGCTCATCGAATGTGATAACCCCTCGGGATGCCGTCGCATTCCATCCTCGAGCCCGGGACGATCAGGGCGCATACGGCGCCCGTCCTGCCGCGCTTCGCGATGCTATGCGCGGGTCTCGCGTGCCTGCTCGCTTTCACGCTCGCGGGCGACTTCGATCGCCAGGACGGCACGGCTGCGACCGCAGCCGTCGAAATCGAGGGCAGCGGATCGGAACCGGGCGCGAGCGACGAGCTCGAGGAATCGAGCTCCCGACAGTCGCATCGGCGCCAACGTCCTCGCGAGAGCGAGCGTGCCGTCCGACCCGCTTTCGTCGCGCCGCCGATCCGCAGCGTCGATCCGAGCCCGCAGCGCTCGCCGATCCGTCGCGTCGTCGAGGGTCGTACGGGACGCGATCTCCTGATCCTCCACCGCTGTCTCCTGATCTGAGCCGGGCCGACTGATCCCCGCACGACGGCGAATCCACGCCGCGCTCGCGCAGCGCCGCTCGTCGTTCGATCCGGGCTTCGAGGCGAAACGCTCGCCGCTGGCCACGCAGCCGCCGCACTCCCCCGCCCGATCGCGGACAGGAGCCGCGAACGCGACCGCGGCGTCAGCGCGGACGACCACCGCCTCGTTCGAAGTCGCGCCCCTTTCGCTCGAGGAGCTTCATCGTGAACGATTCTCTCGGCACCGCCGTCTCGACCGCCGACGACGGACTCACCTTCACCGGCCGCTTCGCAGGCGGGCTGCGCGGCGATTTCCGCCGTCGCCGACCCCATGTCTTCGACGATTTCAGCCAGGGATTCCATCCGAAGGTCCTGGCCTCCGTCCTCTTTCTCTTTTTCGCCTGCCTCGCCAACGCGATCGCCTTCGGCGGTCTGACCGACATCGTGACGAACGGCAGCATCGGAACGACGGAGATGATCGTCGCGACGGCCGCCGGCGGAATCGTCTTCGCGCTGTTCGGCGGCCAGCCCCTCACGATCCTCGGTGGGACGGGCCCGATCGTCATCTTCACGGGTCTGCTCTACGTCGCCTCCGAGCAGCTGGGGCTGCCCTTCCTCGCGACCTACGCCTGGACCGGCATCTGGTCCGGCGTGTTCCTGATCCTCTGCGCGCTGACCGACGCGAGCGCCCTGATGCGTTACTTCACGCGCTTCACCGACGAGATCTTCGCGAGCCTGATCGCCGTGATCTTCATCGTCGAGGCGATCACGTCGATGGCGGGACCGTTCGGCGCGGAGATGCCCGATCTTTCGGTCGCGCTGCTCGGTGTCGTCCTCAGCCTCGGGACCTACTCCGTCGCGCGGACTCTGAAGGGCGCGGCCCAGACGCGCTTCCTGATCGGCACGGTCCGGAGCTTCCTCGCGGATTTCGGGCCGACCATCGCGATCGCCGCGATGACGCTCGTCGCCCTCTCGCTGCCGGAGATCCGCCTCGCGGCCCCCGCGATCCCCGAGCGCTTCGGGACGACGGATGGGCGGCCCTGGCTCGTCGAGCTGGGCACGCTCCCGACCTGGGCGATCTTCGCGAGCATCGTCCCCGCACTGATGGCGACGATCCTGCTCTTCCTCGATCAGAACATCACGACCCGCCTCGTCAACACCCCGGGCAACAAGCTCCGCAAGGGCGCGGGCTTCCATCTCGATCTCCTGATCGTCGGGCTGATCGTCGCGATCGGCTCGCTCTTCGCGCTGCCCTGGATCGTGGCCGCGACGGTCCATTCGCTGAATCACGTGAAGAGCCTCGCGACGACCGAGGTCGTCTCGGCCGGCGGCGTCCAGCGCGAGGTCATCCGATCCGTGCGCGAGACGCGCGTCTCGGGGCTCGCCATCCATGCGCTGATCGCCTGCTCGATCCTGATCCTGCCGCTGATCCAGCTGATCCCGATGGCGGTGCTCTTCGGGCTCTTCCTCTTCATGGGCTTCAACACGCTCGCGGGCAATCTGCTCTGGGATCGCTTCCTGCTCTGGTTCACCGATCCGAAGCTCTACCCCGAGACCCACGCCGTCCGCCGGGTCCCGATCCGGAAGATCCATCTCTTCACGCTGGTCCAGATCCTCGGCCTCGGCGCGCTCTGGATCCTGAAGGCGAGCCCGCTCGGCATCCTCTTCCCCGTCCTGATTGCCATGCTCGTTCCGCTCCGGCTCGCGCTCGGGCGCTGGTTCAGCCCGGAAGAGCTCGCCGCGCTCGATCCCGACGAAGAGATGGAGGAGCTGGAAGGCGCCCTCGCCGGAGGCGACGTCCATGGCTGAAACGCCGCGCGCCAACGAACCGGATCCCACCCGAACGCCGCCTACGGAGACCACGAAAATGACCCTGCAATCGATCCTGATCCCTCACGACGGCTCCGCCCTGTCCGGCGCGATCGTCGAATCCGTCGGTCCCCTCCTCGTCCGCCACGGGGAGAGGGCCGTCGGCGTCACGCTGCTGCACGTCCGGGACGGCTCGAGCGAAAGCGGCGCCGAGCTCGATGCAGCTGCGAAACGTCTCGCCGACCTCGGCGCCGAAGTGACCCTCGCCGAGCGGATCTCGACCGATGCCGCCGGAGCGATCGTCGACTGCGCGCGCGAGACGCAGCCCGATCTCGTCGCGATGTCGACCCATGGTCGCGGCGGGATCGACCGCTTCATCCGCGGGAGCGTCGCCGAACGGGTCCTGCGCGCCTGCCCGGCCCCGCTCTGGATGATCAATCCCCATTCCCAGAGCGGGAACGTCGTCTCCTCGATCCTGGTTCCGCTCGACGACTCGGAGCTCGCGGCGCGAATCCTCGATCCGCTGATTCCGATCGCCCGGGCCTTCGGCGCCCGCCTGACGCTTCTCTTTGTCGACTGGGCCGCGGCCTCGGATACGCCGTCCCAGGCCGCGAAGCGGCGCGAGGCGCGCGAACGCGACGTGCGCGAATGGTTCGCGGCGCCTTTGGCGAGGCTCGAGTCCGTCGGGCTCTCGGCCGAGGTCCGCATCGTCCAGGGCGACGTCGCCGAACAGATCCTGCGCGCGGCCGAGCCGGGCGCGTTCGATCTGCTCGCGATGTCGACCCACGGGCGCTCGGGCGCCCGGCGCTGGCTGCTCGGCTCGGTCGCCGAGAAGGTGCTCGCCCAGTGTCGAATTCCGGTCTTCGTGCATCCGGCGCGGAGTTAGTCGACGCAACCGGGACGATCCCTGGCCCTTCAGGCCTTGCCGTCCGCGATCCGGGCGAGCAGCTCGGCGAGCGCCTGCGGCCGCGCGAGGAAGGGCGAGTGGTCGCCCGGGATCTCGTGGACCTGCGCGCCCGTCCGCTCGGCGAGCGCGCGCTGTGAGGCGGGCAGGATGATCGGATCGGCAGCGCAGACGACGTAGTCGGTCGGGCGCAGCCGCCAGGCAGCGCGCTCGATGCGCTCGCCGGGGCGGCCGGTATTGCCAGGCCGCAGCCGCGCGACCGCCGCAGCCGCGGCGGCCGGCTCCGCATCGGGATAGAAGAGCGTGCCCGCGCGCGCAGCGTCGACCTCGAGCGAGCCGTCGGGCCGGCCGCGCAGGGCGGTGAGGAAGCTTTCGGCGATCTCGACGGGACCGCCGTTCGGGGACTCGCCAGCGTCCGGCGCGAGGGCGCAGAGCAGGACGAGGCGCCCGACGACCGGATGATCCCCGGCGACCGTCACGACCGCGCCCCCATAAGAATGCCCGAGCAAGACGACGGGGCCGTCGCTTCGATCGCCTCGTTCGCTGGCCAGCCGATCGAGCGCCGCACGCACGGCGGCGGCGTCTTCGGCGAGGGAGGTCAGCGGCAGCTCGGGCGCCGTGACGGCGATGCCGCGCTCGCGCAGCGGGCCGATCAGCGGATCGAAGCACCAGGGGCCGTGGAAGGCGCCGTGGACGAGAACCAGATGTTGCATGCTGGAGCCCTCTCCCTTGGGATCGATCCCGCGATCCGCAGGCGAGCATGGCACGGGCTGAGCCGGGCTGCCGATGGAACACAGCCCACTTGATGCCCCGGACCGCGTAGAGGATGATCGCGACCCCGCCGGACCGAACGCGGGCCGCAGGAGGTTTCGGTTTGGGCCGGCGAAGACGCTCGGGCTCCCGCGCAGCCGAGGCCCTTGGGCTCGCCCTCCTGCTCGCTGCGACGATCGCGGGCCGGCCGGCCGTCGCGGCGGACGCGGCCGAGAGAAGCCTCCTGCTCGCGACGACGACGAGTGTCCAGGAGTCGGGGCTGCTCGACACGCTGCTACCGCAGTTCACGCTCGAACAGGGCTTCGCCGTCCACGTGATCGCCGTCGGGACCGGCGCGGCCATCGAGATGGCGCGCAGGGGCGACGTCGACGTCGTGCTCGCCCATTCGCCCGAGGCCGAGGACGCGCTCGTGCGAGACGGCATCGCCGCGCGCCGGACGCCGCTGATGGAGAACCATTTCGTGCTCGTCGGTCCGGCAGAGGATCCTGCAGACGTCGCCTCGGCCGAATCGCCGGAGTCGGCCCTCGGCCGGATCGTCGCACGCGAGGCCGCATTCGTCAGCCGGGGGGATCGCTCGGGGACGGACGTCAAGGAGCGGTCGCTGATCGCGGCTGCCGGCCTCGATCCCGGGGCGCGCTGGCCGGGCCGCGTCGAGACAGGCAGCGGCATGGGCGCTTCGCTCCTCGTCGCCGGAGAGAAGCGCGCCTACATCCTCTCCGACATCGGGACCTTCCTCGCGTTTCGCGATCGCATCGGACTCGTCGTCCTCTCGCAGCCGGCGCCCTCGCTGCGCAACATCTACTCGATCCTGCTGCTCGATCCGAGCCGCTTCGAGCGGCCCGTCGAGAGCGGAGGTGCGGCCGCCCTCGAGCGCCATCTCGTCTCGCCGGCCGTGCAGCGACGCATCCGGGAATTCGGGCGCGATCGCTTCGGCGAATCGCTCTTCACCCCGCTGCACCTGCCGCCCGAAGGCGAGCGGGAGGCATCGCGGGCGCCGGCCATGCCCTCCGCCGAAATCCTGGAGATCAGCCTGCGGACGCTGCGCGTCTGCGGCTCTGCGCTCGCCCTCGCGCTCGTGCTCGGCGTGCCGATGGGGATCTTGCTCGGAACGCGGCGCTTCCGGGGACGTGGCCTGCTCGTCACCTCGGTGAATGCGGGGATGGGCGCGCCGCCGGTCGTCGTCGGCCTGCTCGTCGCGCTCCTGCTCTGGCGCACCGG
>CAZFKD010000083.1:6874-11692 GCA_964519695.1 uncultured Spirochaetaceae bacterium | reverse complement strand
CCCTCTTCGACGCCCAGGCCTGGCAGCAGGCCCTGCTCCAGACCGTCTCGGAGCTCTCGACCACGCTCGCGAAGCTCGTCCCCGCCCTGCTCGGCGCGCTCGCGATGATCGGCATCGGCTGGCTGGTCTCGCGCGGGGTCGAGATCGCCGCCCGGCGGATCCTCGTCACGCTCGGCGTGGATCGCGCGTCCGCGCGCACCGGCGTCGGCGACATCCTCGCCCGCAGCGGCATCGCGATGACGCTCTCGGACCTGATCGCGCGGCTGCTGTTCTGGCTGTTGCTGCTGACGTTCGCGGTCTCGGGCATCGAGATGATCGGGCTCGAATCGGTGATCGGCTCGATCGACCGGCTGATCGCGTTCATCCCGCGCGTGATCGGCGCCTGCCTGATCTTCGTGCTCGGTCTCGTGTTCGCCCGCTTCGTCGCCGGGCTCGCCGCCTCGGCCTTCAGCGCCGCAGGCTATGCGGGCGGCGACCGCGTCGGCATGCTGGTCCGCGCCGGCCTGGGCACGCTCGTCGCGCTGATCGCGATCGAGCAGGTCGGCGTCGCGACCGAGATCCTGATCGGTCCGCTCACCGTCGTCGTCGGCGCCGCCGCGCTCTCGGCCGGCCTCTGCTTCGCGCTCGGCGCCCGCCCCATCGTGACCCACATCCTGGCGGGGCATTTCGTGCGCCAATCGCTCCCGCGCGACGCGTTCGTGCAGATCGGCGAGCGGCGGGGCGTCGTCCAGCGCGTCGGTGCGACGGAGACGCTCCTGCGCGACGGCGACGTGCAGTGGAGCGTTCCCAATGGACGCATCCTCGAGGAGGTCGTCGTGCGTTGACGGCCGCCGGCGACGTGCCGAGCCGCGCGCCGGCGGCGCGAGGCTCAACGCGCCGGGCCGGCCCCGGCAGCGAGCGCATGCACGTCGGCGGCCTGCAGCGGCTTCCCGCCGATCGCCCAGTCCCCGCCTTCGAATTCCTGGATGCGGACCCAGGTCACGCCGCGCAGGGCTTCGCCGGACGCGGCGATCATCGCTTCCGTGACCTTCTCGATCAGCGCCTGCTTCTGCTGCGGGGTGAAGACGTCCTTGATCAGGTCGATGGTGACGAGCGGCATTCGGTTTCTCCTTGTCGAAGTGTGGATCGGTCGGTTTCAGGCGAGCTTCCCGGCGAGATGCTCGATCAGCGCGTTCATCGGGCCGCTCGGACTGAATTCGAGCGCCTCGTAGTCCTCGTCGACCCGGACCGTATGGCCGGGCGGCCAGTAGTAGGTGTCGCCGGCACGAACGAGCTCTTCATGGCCGTCCGCGTAGCGGACGCGGATCGCGCCGCGCAGGACCGTGCCCCAATGCGGGCAGGGGCAGAGATCATCCGGCAGGCCCTCGAGCAGCGGCGTCGCGTCCGCGCCTTTCGGGAATCGGATGCGGGCGACGTTCCAGCCGCCCCAGTCCTCGGCCTGGATGCAGACGCCGCCTGCCTCGAGGCGGATCGGGAGTCGATCTCGGGACGCGTGCATGGTCTTCTCCTCTCCAATCGGTTCGCCCGACCCGTTCCGGACGGCACCACACACCAATACGTCCGCCGCCCGGTCGATGCTCGGCGGAAACGTGGAGAAATCCTGGAGACGGCCTGACGGCGGACGGGATTGGCTTATGCTGGCCCCATGCTCTACCGGTTCGGCCCGTTCGAGCTCGATCTCGCCCGCTACGAGCTGCGGGTCGGGCGCGAGGCTCGCGCGGTCGAGCCCCAGGTCTTCGCGCTGCTCGTGCTGCTCGTCGAGAACCGCGAGCGGATGGTCTCGAAGGACGAAATCGTCGAGAAGGTCTGGGACGGGCGCATCGTCTCGGAGTCTGCGATCTCGAGCCGGATCAAGTCCGCGCGCCAGGCGCTCGGCGACGACGGGCGCAGCCAGCGCTTCATCAAGACGATCCATGGCCGGGGATTCCGCTTCGTCGCCGACGTCTCGCTGGCGCAGAGCGGCGCGCGCGTGCTCGGATCGGAAGCCGACGAAGGGCGGCGGGGAGCACGCGGCGAGAGCGAGGTGCTAGGCGATGCCGCTCATCCCACGCGTCCGGTCGAGGTCGCGAGGCCGTCGATCGCCGTGCTCCCGTTCCGGCTGATCGGCGACGCCGGTCCGCATGCCATGATCGCGGAAGCGCTGCCCCACGACATCATCGCCGAGCTCGCCTGCCTGCGCTGGCTCTTCGTCACCGCGCATGCGTCGTCGTTCCGCCTGCGCGCAGCCGAGGCGAGCCCGGCCGAGGCCTGCCGGATCCTCGGCGTTCGCTACTGCCTCTGCGGAACGTTCTCGATCGCCGACGGCCGGATCGTCGCGACCGTCGAGCTGGTCGACGGTCGCGACGGCGGCGTCGTCTGGGCGGCGCGCCATGCCGCCGGCGCGGACGACGTCCATGCGATCCGCGCCGACATCGCCGCGCAGGTCCTGACGGCCCTCGAGATCCGGATCCCCGCCCACGAAGCGACGCACGCGAGCCGTGCCCCCAGCGAGAACCTCGATGCCTGGTCCGCCTATCATCTCGGCCTGCGACACGTCTTCCGATTCAACCGCGGCGATACCGGCCGCGCCGAGGCGCTCTTCAGCCGCGCCATCGCCCTCGACCCGGACTTCGCCCGCGCCCATGCCGGCCTCTCGTTCGTCCATTTCCAGAACGCGTTCCTGCGACAGATCCCGGACGTCACGAGCGCCCGGCGCCTCGCCCGCCGTTCGGCCGAGCGCGGCCTCGAGCTCGACCCGCTCGATCCGTTCGTCCATTTCCAGATGGGGCGGAGCTTCTGGCTCGAAGGCGACCTCGACGGCAGCCGGCCCTGGCTCGACCGCGCGATCTCGCTCTGTCCGAACTATGCGCAGGGCATCTACGCGCGAGGCTGGACGGACTCGCTCTCCGGCGATCCGCACGAAGCCCGCTCGCGGGTCGACCTCGCGATGCGCCTCAGCCCGCTCGATCCGCTCCACTACGCCATGCAGGGAACCCGGGCCTTCGCTCATCTCGCCCTTCAGGAAGACGAAGAGGCCGCGCGCTGGGCGGATCGCGCGGCCCGCTCGCCGGGCGCCCACGTCCTGATCGCGATGATCGCGGGAGCCGCGGAGGGGCTGGCCGGCCGGGACGACGAGGCCCGCCGCTGGGCTGCGAACGTCCGCGTGCGCAGCGCCGGCCTCGGGCGCGACGATTTCTTCGCTGCATTTCCGATGCGGAGCGGTGCGCTCCGGGATCGGATCGCGGCGAGCCTCGCGGAGCTCGGGTTCTAGCCGGCCGCGTTCGAGCGGCTTCGTCCCTCGCGGCACGACGCATCAGGGACAGACGATCACGACCCGCCGATTGAGGGAGCGCCCCGCTTCGGTCGCGTCGTCCGCAATCGGCTCGCGCTCCCCCCGGCCCTCGGACGAGAGCCGCTCCGCATCGAGCCCGCGATCGACGAGCGCCGCGGCGACGGCTTCCGTGCGGCGCTGCGACAGGGCTTCGTTGTAGTCGGCTTCGCCCTCGCTCGAGGTATGCCCCACGACGCGGATCCTCGACGTCGCATCGCCGACGAGACCCCGGGCGAGGGCGTCGAGCAGATCGTGCGACTCCGACCGGATGACGGCGGAGTCGTAGGCGAAGTGGATGCCGTGCAGGATCGATCCGCATCCGAGCGGTGCGACGGCGCGGCCCGAACATTCCGTCCGGAGCGACGGCGCCGGATCCGCTGCGTAGAGCTTGAAGGGAGCGCCATTGGTCGAGCGGACGCCCGTGACCGCGCCGGATTCCGTCACCGCGAGCACGGAGGCGCTCGCAACGCCGCTGCGCCGGCTCGTCCCGGTCGCACGCAGCAGGTTGCCTTCGGCCGTACCCTCGAGGTCGCCTTCGCCGTCTTAGCAACCGGCGACGTGATCGCCGTCCTGAACGAGCTCGAGCGCGACGCCGCGTCCCTTCCATTGGCCCGTGAAAGCGCTCGAGCGGGGAACCGGCGCCTGGCTGCCGTGGCCGACGATCTCGCTGAACTCGAAGAAGGTCTTCTCCCGCTGGACGTCGAGGCCGCCCGAGAGCGAAACGCGAACCCAGTGAACGGGTCGTCGCTCCTCGGCAGCGAATCGCGTCGAACGTCCCCGTTCCGGATGCAGCGTCAAAATCGCCCGCACGAGCGGGCGAAACGGCCCGTCGGGCCCTTCGTTCGATCCCGAAATCTCGACCTCGCGGACGAAGGTCTGCGACGGACTCGGGGTCTCGAGCACGTTCGGAACGGCGAACGCCTCGAGGATCGTCTCGGCCGGGAGCGAATAGATGATGCTCACCCGCGTCGTCGCCCCGCCCGGGCGCGGCGTCAGGGCGAAGCCGCCCGCGTCGCCGTCGATCGCCCGAAGCGCATGGTCGAAACCGACCCCGAGCGCGGGCGCGTCGTCCTCGAGCGCGATCGGGAGCGCGCCCTGGTCGAAGCCCAGGTAGTCGACTTCCGGGGCGGACCCGGGCGTCGCTGCAGGGAACGGGGCGGCCGCGAGCAGCGCCAGCATGGCGCGCAGGATCGATCGGATCGGGGTCGTGAAGGCCATGGCCGGATCGCTCCCGCAGCCTCGCTGGAATGCATCCGAAGGGCCGCGCGCCCCATGGCCGCCGCGGACGGGCTCGATCGTACTTCCCGTGCGACCCGGGTCGAGTCCCGGCGGGCTCGAGCGGGATCTGGAGCAGGCGGCCGATCCAGCGAGCGCACTTACGACCCCTCGATCCCGTCGCCCCTGGCTGGAAAACCGGAGCTCGCGATAGGCTGGGACGCGAGCCACGAGGCGGGCGGCTGTGCAGACGCTCATCATGATCGCCGCCGCATCGGCAGGTTTCGCAGCCG
>CAZFKD010000083.1:3030-6864 GCA_964519695.1 uncultured Spirochaetaceae bacterium | reverse complement strand
TTCCGTCCGCGGGCCAGACAGCGAACGCCGATCGGCCAGAGCGGACGGGACACGAGTCGGATTCGCCGCACTCCCCCACGACGCCGTCGTCGAGGATTCAGGGGCCCGCGCCGAGCAGATGAAGTCCCTTTCCGAAGCCCATGCTCGCGAGATGGCGCAGGACGCGAGGGCGTCGGGGCGGACTCGATCATTCTCGCGTTTCGAGCCGGGCCATGCCCCCCGTTTGCCCCGTCGATTCCGCCGCCCGAACGCGATACCTCGGGGCCGGACCCCACGGGCTGACCCTCCTCTCGAGAATTCGCTTGAAATCAGATCGCCTCCGCAACAAGATCGGGCGAACGCGAAGCGACATACGCGCGAAGCAACATACGAAGGAGAGCAGCCATGATGCCGACGAATCCGGTGGTCGAAGGCGATCTCGACGACAGCCTGATCCACGACGAGGCCTATTTCGACGGAGCCAGCCCGAGCCGAAAGAGCTTCGGCGCCGAGCTGCTCAAAGAGCCGCTCAGCGTCGTCCCGACCCGCCCCCCGATCGCCGTCCGCGCAGAGACGAGCGTCAAGGACTCGATGCAGGCGATGCAGCAACACCATCGCGGCTGCATCCTGATCACCCGCGACGGAACGCTGCGCTCTCCGCTCGTCGGCATCTTCACCGAGCGCGACATCCTGCTGCGTGTCATCGATAGCGGTCGCAATCCGGCGGAGGTCCCCGTCGGCGAGGTCATGACGCGCGATCCCGAGGCGCTGCCCTTCGATGCCCGGCTCGCCTGGGCGCTCAACATCATGGCGGTCGGCGGCTACCGCCACGTCCCCGTCGTCGACGGGAATGGCTGGCCGACCGCGGTCGTCGCCGTCCGCGACATCGTCGAATTCCTCGTCGAATCGTTTCCCGCCGAGATCCTGAACCTGCCGCCCGACTTCGGCCGGAACAAGGTCCGCGCGCAATACGGCGCCTGAGAAGCCGTGACGATTTCGTCTCGGTCGCGCGTGGCACGAGCCTGACTTGGGACTGCGCCGATTCGATCTCAAATTCGGCGTCGATCTGCTTCGGACCCTGCCCGAGGCGCCGGCCGTCTACTGCTTCAAGGACGCGGCGGGGACCATCCTCTACGTCGGGAAGGCGAAGAACGCCCGGCGCCGCCTCGCGCAGTACCGCGGCGCGACGCGGCGCAGATGCCATCGCAAGCAGCGCGAGCTCGTGCGTGTGGCGCATTCGCTGGAGGTCGAGCTCGTGGCGAGCGAGCTCGACGCGCTGCTGCGCGAGAACGCGCTCATCCGGGAGCACCAGCCCGCCTACAACGTCGAGGGCGCCTACGCGTTCCTCTATCCGGCGATCGGAACGGGTATCGACGACGCCGGGCGGCTGCTGCTCTGCTTCTCCTCCCGGCTCGAGGGCGAGGATCTCCTCGCGCTCTGCTGGCACGGCTGTTTCCGGCCGCGCTGGCGCGCTCGCGAGGCCTTCAATGCCCTGATCCTGCTCTTCGGCCACATCGGTCATCTCGAGCCCCGGAGCCGGCTGCCCCGCGCCGTGCGCGGCGCGAAGGGGACGCGCCTCGTCGCGCTGCGGCGGATCGCTCCCGAATGGATCCCGCCGCTGCGCGCATTCCTCGACGGGGAGTCGGACGCGCTACTCGGTCTGCTCTTCGATCGGATGCTCGAACAGCCCGGCGCTCGCAACGATCCGGCGGCGATCCAGGCCGCCTTCGATGTGCTCCGGAGCTTCCATGCCGAAGACGCACAGCGACTCGCAGACGCACGCAGACGCACCGAATGGCCGACACGGTTCGTGCCACAGGAAGAACGTGACGGGCTCTTCATTCGCGCGCGCCAGGCCGACGCACGCACGCGAGCCGCCGCTGCGCCGCAGAAGAGCACGCGCGAGAGCGCCGCACCGACCGGCTCAGTCCGCGCGGCGGCGATGGCCGACACGGGGCCAGGCCCCGAGCCTGCTCTCGCGCCCGCGATCGAAGGTCCAGACGTCGCCGAGCGGCGTGATCCGCTCGCCATCGACGACGACTCCGCTTCCATCCCGGCAGGCGTAGATCGGACCGCGCGCGCGCCGTGAGTAGGCGGCGAGCGCGACTCGGTAGCGAGGCGAGTGGCGGTAGTGCGGAAAGAACTCGAAATCGACGGCCCCGACTGCGACGAGTTCGCGACGCACCAGGCCCACCTCGTTCTCGTCGCGGTCGAAAGACGGAAAGCCTGCCAGTCGCACATGGGGCGTAAGCAGGTGTGCACCCGCCGACATGCCGGCAAGGACGCCGCCGCGGGCAGCGAATTGCTGCAAGAGCGAGAGCAGTCCCGACCGCCTCAGATGGAGCAGGAAATAGAAGGTGTTGCCGCCTGCGAGATAGACGATGTCGCTCTCGCGCAGCACCGCGGCTGCGCGCCGCCGCGCCGCGCCCGGGCGGCCGAGCTCGGGAAGATCGGCCGGGACACACGCGAAATGCGTTCCGCCGAAGGCGCGATAGCGGCGTTCGAAGCGCCGGAAGAAGATCCCTGCGCCCGCTGCCGTGAACGGGACATAGGTCATCCGGACCGCCCGCCGCCCGCGCACGGGATCGCGAAGGGCGAACTCGAGCAGAGATCGATGCAGCAGCGCATTGCGCCGATCCTGCCCGCCCGAATAGAGAACGATGCGGCGCCGCGCAGTGCGTTTCGATAGCACGAGCAGATCCTTTCATGGGTGGAGTCGATGCGGCGAACCGCCGCTCGAAAGCGAGTCGCTCGTACCGCAGGCAGCAATCCAACTTCGCCGCGCAGGGACTCGACGAAGGCGTCGGGTCGAGGAAGATCCGACCGTTCATCGGTGTGACCGTTCACGACGACTGTCGGCTCCGATAGAAGTTCGCCCACGCGGACGGATTCTCCATGGACTACCGCGAGGCGATCGGTCCGATCACCCTCTTCTGCCTGATGACCGTCGTCGGTCTCCAGCTCGTGCCCGTCGACTTCCGAAGGGTCGTCACCGCTCCGAAGTCCGTCATCGTCGGGACCCTCGGACAGATCCTATTGCTCCCGCCGATGACCTTCGCGCTCGTCTCCACTCTCGGACTTCCGGCCGAGGTCTCGGCGGGCGCCATCCTTCTCGCCGCCTGACCCGGCGCGGGGATGTCCGACGGGATGACCACGATCGCGGGTGCGCACGTCGCGCTGTCGGTCAGCCTGACGGCCGTCGCTTCGGTGCTGGCGGTCGTCACCCTGCCGGCGATCACGGGCGTCGGAGTGTCGCTCGTTCTCGACGAGGGGAGCGAGGTCGCGACTCCAGTCGAGCGGCTATCGCTTCAGCTTCCTCGTCTCCCTCTACGAACCGACGCGGAAACGCGCCGCGCTCCCGTCCGCGGCACGCGAGGAACATCTCGGCGCTCGGGTTGAAACGCTGAGGCATGGGGCAGAGCTGGAAGGGGGAGCCGAATGCGCGGCTGGATCGCGAGAATGCTGTTGGCGAGGTTCTCGCGGCAGTATGGCTACGACACGAGTTACATGGAGGCGATGCTCAGCGACGCGCCCGTCGCCTTCTTCCAGTTCATCTGGATCATGGGACCTTCGCGGCACCGGCGCGCCGCGCCACGCCACAGCGATTTCGCAGTCAAGCAGATCGCGGCGATCTCCGTCGACTGCGGGCCGTGCATCCAGCTCGCGGTCGACATGGCGCGCGAATCGGGAATGCCCGACGATCAGATCGAGACGGTGATGATGGACGAGCGCGACGCCATCTGCACCGACACACGGCTCGGTCACGATTTCGGCTGGGCGCTCGCCTTCGAGCCCGAGGCGCTCGATGCGATGCGTTCACGCGTACGCGATCGGCTCGGAGTCGCGAGAGTCGCC
>CAZFKD010000083.1:0-3020 GCA_964519695.1 uncultured Spirochaetaceae bacterium | reverse complement strand
CGAGCGCTCGCAGGATCCGTCTTTCGCGCTCCTGCTCGCGCTCGAGCGCCTTTCACCCCCGGAGCACGCGGCCTTCCTGCTAAACGACGCTTTCGCCGCACCCTGATGCGGAGATCGCCACCGCGCTGAGCCGAATTCCCGAGGCCTGTCGGCAGCTCGCTACGCGTGCCCGGCATGCAATTCGCGAGCAGCGCGGTGAGATCGCTCCGACGACCCGACCGGGCGAGCACGAACGGTTGCTCGGGCGGATGCTCCAGGGCCGTCTGGAACGGTGACCTCGCGGGCTTCCAGGAACTGCACTCCGCCGATGCCGTCGTGCTCTCGGATGGCGGCGGACGCGCGCTCGCAGCCCTGCGGCCGGTTAGCGGACGCGATGCGGTCTGCCGCCTGATTCTCGGCCTCGCCCGCGAGCCCATCGCCTCGGGCGCCTCGATCCAGACTCGGATCGTACCCATCAACGGATCGCCAGGGTTGCTGCTCTTCCTGGACGGCGAACTCGATCAGGCGATCTCGCTCGATGTCCGGAAGGGTCGCATTCGGACGCTCTACCTCGTTCGCAACCCCGACAAGCTCATGGGCTTCACCGGGTCTCCGTGAGCCGATCACGGAGCATCCGTTCGAAACGCTCCCGATCTCCTCGGCGTCGCCGGTCGCACCGCCTGGGCGGAGCGGCGTCGACCGGCCGGTCAGCCTCGTTGCGCTCGGCTCGCTCGCGCGGCGTCGCACGGGCCTCGGCTGAGCAGCCGGTGGGTCTCGCGATTCCACTCGGCGATCGGAAGGCCGCGCGGGCAGGCAGTCGCACACGGCTCACCGCTGCATCCGAGACACGCCGCCGCCGGCGAGCCGATCGCTTCATACTCGCATGCGGCGATCGCGGGAATGCCGTAGTCCCGCGCGTACATCCGCGTCCGCATCACGTCCGAGATCGCGACCTGCGCTGGACATGCGGAGAGGCAGTCGCCGCAGCCGACGACGCAGCTCGTCGCGGCATGACGCGATTCGTAGCGCACGAGCAGGGCCAGATCGCCGAGGTCGCGCGGCCCCGAGCCGGAGGCTTCCACGTATTCGTCGACCATCGATGGGCTCGTCATCGAAACGACGAGCCCATCGACCATCGGCTCGGAGAGCACCCATCGGAACGCCGCCTGCGCGAAAGTCCGCCCCGCCGTCTCGAAGGGCCGCATGTCGTTCTTGCGCGCGCCTTCGAGCGTCTTCATCACCATGACGCCGACACCTGCCGCCTTCGCCCGCCCGAGCATGGCCGGGAGCTCGGGTTGGGTCGTCACGAAATCGAACGAAGCGGTGAGGTCCTGGAAATAGCGCTTCGCCTGCTCCCTGTAGGAGGGCGTCTGCGCGAAGTTGTAGGCGACGAGCACGACGTCGACGAGCCGTTGCGCGAGCGCACGGCCGAGACATTCGACGAGTCGCCCCGCATGACCGGAAATGCCGATCGCTCGCACCTTGCCCTCGCGTTTCGCGCGCTCGGCGAAGGCCTGCCACTCCGGACTATCGAGGCGCTCGATCTCGTTGACCGCATGGTTCAGGTAGAGATCGATGTAGTCGGTGCCGAGGCGACGCAGGCTCGTCTCGAGGATCTTCATCTGGTGAGACGCGGAGTGATCGGGGCGCGCCGCGAATTTCGACGTCAGGGTGACCTCGTGCCTGCGACCGCGCAGCGCGCGGCCCAACACGCTCTCGGCGCGCCCCCCGTATAGTTCTCGGCCGTATCGAAATGGGTGATTCCGCGGTCGAGTGCATGCCGAACGAGCTGTTCGTCGTCCTCGAGACTGAAGGTGCCGAAGCTGATGTCGGGGATCTCGATGCCCGTCCGGCCGAGCACCGTGCGTTTGCGGATCCCGGGCGTCGCCGCCGGCCCATCCCAAAGCACCGGCCGATCGTCGGAGAGCAGTGCCGAACCGACGCCCGGCATCGTAATCCCGGCGCCGAGCGCTGTGCCGCGCCGGAGTCCCTCGCCGAGGAGCCCTCGCCGCGTCCACACCCGCTCGGAGCCGTCGAGCCCGCTCCGTTCGCTGCGCGATTCGAGAACGCCCGCCTCCGAGGTGGGGGAGGTTTCAGCCTGCAGCTCGCCGTCCGTTCGGACCATGTCGACCTCAACCACGCCGCGCCGGCGCGAGAACCCGGGAGATCATGCGCGGCAGGCCGCGCCCCGGAAATCGAGTAGGCGTTCTGAGGATGACACGCGCGGCAGCTCGGTGCCGATCGAACCGGAAATTTTCCCGCCGTGCAAGCCCGCCCCCCTCCCCCTCGCATCCCGTCCCGATCGTGGTATTCCCCTGCTGCGACCGCGAGGAGACCCCGCTTTGACCCAGGGCCGGAAGACGATCGAAACCCGCACGCCACGCGAAGGCGCGTCGGCCGGGGCTCCCGCCGAGCCCATCGACCTCCAGCCCCCCCGCGGCACCCGGGACTTCTACCCCGAGGACATGCGGCGGCGGAACTGGCTCTTCGGCCATTTCCGGGAGACGGCCGCCCGCTTCGGCTTCGAGGAAGTCGACGCGCCGATGGTCGAGAACGCCTCCCTTTTCACGCGCAAGGCCGGTGAAGAGATCGTCCACCAGCTCTACCACTTCGAGCTCCACGACCGGCATCTCGCGCTCCGCCCCGAGATGACGCCCTCCCTCGCCCGCATGGTGATCGCGCGCCAGGGGGCGATGCGCTTTCCGATCCGCTGGTTCACGGTGACCCAGAACTGGCGCTACGAGCGCATGACGCGGGGGCGCCGGCGCGAGCACTATCAATGGAACATGGACGTCTGGGGCGAGCCCGGGGTCGAGGCCGAGGCGGAGCTGCTCTCGGCGATCTTCACGGTCCTCGATGCCCTCGGCCTCGCCCGGGGCAAGGTCCAGGTCCGGCTCAACAGCCGGGCGCTGCTCGAGGAGTCGCTGCGGGGCGGCGTGCTCAGGGCGCGGCCGGAGGCGTTCGCGGCCCTCTGCGTCGTCATCGACAAGCTCGACAAGATCGGGGCGCAGGCCGTGACCGACCTGCTCTGCGATCCGGCG